>NZ_JBFUHY010000023.1:0-69304 GCF_056402155.1 Pseudomonas sp. P4_C1 | reverse complement strand
GGTAATTCCCGCGCCGTGGATGGCCATTTGGGCTAGAGCGTCAATATCGTCGCTGATTGCGGTCGCATTGAGAGTAGCGTCGTAACGTTGTCCATCCCGGATAAAACCCCAACGTAGAAAGCGTCCGTCTAGCGGGTAGCGAAACGCTAGACAGGCATGGTGTTGAAGTTCTTCAGGGGAGCGTGGCCAGCCGACTCGATCCAAATAGGTGGGCGACGCGCAGATGATAAAAGGGACTGAAACGATCTTGCGAGCGACGATCCCCTCTTCTAGTTGTGGTTTGATCCGCAGGCTCAGATCAATGCCTTCTTGAATATGATTAATTTTGCGATCTGTGGTTGAGAGTTCAAGTGTCAGACGTGGGTAACGTGCAGCGAAGCCGGCGATTAGTGATGCCAACACATGCCGCCCGAATGCGGAGGTAGAAGCGATGCACAGTCGCCCTTGGAGTTGAGTCTGCGCGCTGGTGATCGCGCTTTGCGCCGATTCGAGATCACGCGCTATGCGTTTCACTTTTTCGTAGTACACCACGCCGCTTTCGGTTAACGCCATGCTGCGTGTGGTGCGCTGGAGAAGGCGCGTGCCCAGGTGGGCTTCCAAGCGATTTATGGTCTGGCTAACAGCTGCGGCACTGACGCCCAGGGTTTTGGCTGCGCCCACGATGGAGCCCGCTTCAACCACCTTGATAAAGCTAGCAATCGCCCCTAACAGGTTCATCTTTGGCCCAGCGAGAAGAGTTATTCATAAGATTTTCTTTATAAAGCAGCCACTGCTAGCCGTCTAGTTGCTAATTTTTGATCTTGCTATGGTGCTCATCACCTATCAATTGAAGATCAAAAAGGTCTGATATGAATCCCAAGGCATCCTCTAAAGCTCGATTTTTCAACCAGCGCAAGCTCTCGGCTCGCGCTACTCCTTATGTTTTCGCACTGTATATGGCCACAATTATGGGGCTGTTGATGTCTCTCGTGATCACTGCGGAAAACTCCGGCATTGAGACTGATTACCTAAGTAATACGCTGCACGCCTATAAATTGGCTATGCCCGTGGCATTCCTGTGCATACTCGTCGTTCGCCCCATTGTGCTCAAACTGGTGTCTTTAACTGTACACCCACATCATTAAGGGCGGCCTCTCAGCGGCCCAATTGATGGGGCGTTGGGGGCAGCCATATTGGGTCGACTGTTGCCGGTTGTCACAGGCCGGAGTCGACCCATTGCTGCCCGTCAGACATCTTCCTATGTTTCCTATGTCGAGGGAGGCGGGGCCAATTAACTTCCTCATGGCCCAACTTTAAGGCTTGGAGGTGTCTACAAAACCAAACAGATAAACGTCATGGAAGCGATAGCTCTCCAAGCCACGTGCAACTTTTCCCTATGTTACTGTCCGGCCTCGAACCAAAAATCCAGATCGCCCCATTCTTCCTTTGCACCGGAAAGAGCGCAGCCGGCCGGCCTTCATGGCATTCGGGCAATGGCACGGACATAACTGTCACATCACCATTTTTTGCGTCGAGCCGGAAAACCAGAATCTGCGCTTCGATAGAACACACGACCAAGAGGTCGTCATTTTCAAGAGCCATCTGCCCTTGATCGCAGGATCTCCAGGATTTATTCCTCTCCTGCGATATTGAGTGCGAAAGCTCCTTGCGCCAGGAGATAGAACCGTCGAGGGAGAGCTTAATGATTTCCAGCGACTTCACGCTCTGAGTATCGTGCCAACTCGATAGTACATAAAACGCAGTTCGTGACTTTACCATTGCAACCGTTACGTATTGTGATCCCGAATGGCTGTTGATGTTCGCTCTAACAGTTTGCCAGCCAATCACGTGTCCCGTGCGGTCAACACTCAGGACATTCACATCGTCCCTGTACTTTTTGTTGTCGTCCTCGCGCCTACCTGCAATGGTGGCCGCTACGATTTGGTCACCTACTGCTGAAACCGCCACCCCTTTTCCGAGTCCTAACCTTCGTTGCCACAAGAGCCTGCCCTGAGTCGATACGGCCGCCAGCCAATTTTCGGCACCGTCACGGCCGGCGACGACCAATTCGCCTGAATCAAGCATGGTCACACTCTGAATAAAACGAAACCGGAACGAGTGAAAAGAGTATTCCGCAACGATTCGTCCCTGTGGGTCGAGCTTTCCGAGATAGGCATCTGCCATCGTTCCGCCGGGGACGTACATTCGCCTGTTTGTTAAACCGGCAAGCCAAAGAGTCTCAGCGGGGCCCTGCACAATGTGCAAGGCCTGCCCTTGAGTTGCTGGTTCAATGATAGATCCAGGACCTGCTTCGCTGGGCCGCAAGAGAATCGATTGCGATACCCCTTTATTTCCTAGCGCGACTATTGAACCGCTGGCGTCGAGTGAGATTCCTCGAATAGCGAGAGCGTCTTGCGAGGTTCTCCCTTCAGGAATGGTTTCTGACCAGAATATTCTCAGCGCTGCATTTCCGGCTGCGGCTTGTTCGAGAGGAATCCACACCAGTAGAAGCGCGGTGAAGGCTATTAGCTTCGCCATGAAATGAAAGGACTCCTGAAAGGCTTGGGTCAAAAGTCGCAAGGAATATTCGACACATCACGTGAGGTGATAACGCTTCACAGAACGGAAGCCCATTTAGCTCAATCATTTCCGTCAGCAAACCAAGCATAGCTACTCTTTTCCATCACTCCGCCCACCGTCTGCTTTTGGCCGATTCTGTTGAAAAAGTCGGTTCGCCCACACAGCYTGGTCATTGACTGGTTAAAACGCCTTTTTTTGCACACTGCTACGTGAAATCCGAGTCCGGAAGCCTCTGCCGAAAGTAAAAATTTCAATCTCGGACGCATACTTTTCTGCTGCGCAAACCATGGTCGACTTTTTCAACAGAATCGGCCGTTCTCTGCCGGTCATGGCCTCGAAGCAAGCTGGTCAAATCCGATGCAATTGGTGGTCAGTACGAATGCAAATGACTGGTCAAGTGGAGTGCAATTTCGCAAAAGTGAACTGGCCAACCGAAAGTGCTGCTGCCTGCGCGACTTTTCTGCGAGATCTGCTGCGATGATCCGCATCGATTCCATCTGGCTCGCCACCGAGCCGATGGACATGCGTGCAGGCACCGAGACTGCGTTGGCCAGGGTGATCGCGGTATTCGGCGCGGCTAAGCCGCACTGTGCTTATCTGTTCGCCAACCGGCGCGCTACTCGTATGAAAGTTCTGGTGCATGACGGTTTCGGCTATCAGCAGAGCACTGGATTACAGCCTGAAACGCTGGGCAGCGCTATCGCGCTACCTTGATGACGGGGCGGTTCCCATTGACAACAATTGGGCCGACAACCAGATCCGACCATGAGCTCCTGGACGCAAGAACTGGCTCTTTTCAGGATCTCTACGCAGCGGAAAACGGGCGGCGGCGATCATGAGTTTGATCCAGTCTGCACGGCTCAATGGCCATGATCCGTACGTGTATCAGCCCGCTTTTTTACCATCGATTTGCTGCTTGAATGCTTCAAGTGCCGAAACGATCAGTGGGCGGATCGTTGGATCATTTGCGATAGTTTCTGCACTCAATTGCGTGGAAAGCAAATTTACGGATATTGATGCTTGCTCCACGATACGAGCCGACATTGTTTCCAGAACCAACCGCAGTGCCGCCTGCGCGTGCGAAGCCCGAGGTGAAGCGTTGAAAAGAGCAACGGGTTTACCTGGGAACTCCTCAGAGCTAACGAGCCAGTCCAGCATATTCTTGAATGAGCCGGGAATTCCGCGAGCGTACTCAGGGCAAGAGATCAGAACGCCGTCCGCGTGGGCGATACTCAAGCGTAAGCCCCTGATGGATTCAGGAGGATTTTCCGTGAAATCCGGGTTGAAATGAGGTAACTGGCCAACCTCGTGATAATGCGCTATCGACAGCCCTTCGGGACAGAGAACCTCAGCTGCACGCAACAGCACTGAGTTGGAGGAGGCCTCACGAAGACTCCCTGAAACTGCAAGCAAACGCACCATGTTCAACACGCTCCCTGATTTGTAGGGCGGGGAGTGTCGCATGAGGGCCACTGACTGCACCATCATTGGCCCTGCCACCGGAGTCAATCCCGTGTCCTGGTTTCTGGGCGATGACCAGATGGCTTTACCAGACGCTTGTGTCGCAAGCTCACCCTACCCCCGGGATCAGCTATCAGGTAGGCAACGATGCGGTGGGACACCGCACGTTCACCACCAGCGGTGCGAGGTGTTCGTCATGGATCAAACCAGGGCGACAGCGATGCAATCAGTGCGATCCGAATCGAATTACCCCTTTTGGCGGTGAATTCTCAATACCGGTATCCCGCTTTTCTTCATACGCTGGATCGGGATGGGATGAGGACGACTAAATCTGTATCACCTATGTCGAGACCAACCTGTGAAAGCAGCGTAGTAACCTGGCCACGGTGATGAGTCTGATGGTTGAAGAAATGCATCACCAGGCCGTAAAAGTCCTTGTCGGACACGACACCCTTCAAGCTGGCGTAATGGAGGGTGTGGTCCAGATCGGACTCTGTAATAGAGCTGGCCCATTCGACGATTATCTGATCAAGCCTCTCTCGATACACTGAGAGTTCTCGAATAGTAGAGAACAACGCCTGGTCAAGGTTTTTCGGATCAGGAAGTCGCCTCACCGGCTCCAATGCCGTGTGGTTCGCTGGATGTTTGGCGAATCGCTTTAGCCACACTGTGTCTCCGACTGCCACGTGGTTCAGCGTCCCGAGAATCGACCTGAAGAACGCTTTTCTATCAGCTGATAGCTCATCATCGGACAAGCACCTGGCCGCTTCATAGATCTTTTCGTTCATCCATTTGTTATAGGTCGCCATCAGGCAGATATGGCCGGTACGGCTCATGTGCTCATCCTTTGAGTGGGTATTTGACAAGCGCTCCACGCTCACCGCAAAACCAGTCTATTGCACGGCGACCCGTACGCGGTAGAGATCGTTATTGCTCCGATACTCGCGGGTCGCCCTCCAAGAGGTAACCTTCGACATTTTCCATGGACAGGGCTTCGAGCAGCACCTGCTCCAGGATGGCAAAAAAACATTTGATGTGGGCCTGCTTCAATGCCTGAGGCCGGGTCACCAGATAGACCTCCATATCTGGAAGGTGGAGATCCGGGAACAACCCGATCAGATCCTTCGCCAGTATACGGGGCAGTACGGCCACCCCCATACCTCGCCTCACCGATTCGAGTTGCACGGCGAACGAATTCACGCTGATCTGCGCGCGGTCCAGACCACCGGCCTTCGCCGCACGCATTTGCGGCAACATGTCCAGCGGGGGAAGCAAGGCGACATTGACCGCAGTGGCCGGGGTCACCCCTGGAAACCGCTTCAGATAACCTGCGTCAGCGAAGACACCGTAGGCGAGCCGGCCTATGGGTCGATAAATCAGCGACGGCTCACCCAGATGAGCTGTACGTACGGCAATGTCTGCCACGCCGCGGACGATCTTGTGAAAGTCGGCTGTGACCATCAGCTCCACCGAGCAACGCGGGTGCAGAGAAGTGAAACGACTCGCGGCCTCCAGCACGCAAGACGAGAACCCCTCGCCTGCACTGACCAGGACACTGCCAGATAGCTCTGTGTGCAGCTCGGTTATGCCTGCAGCGGTTTGACGCCTCAAGCCCGCTTCCGCCGCCAGGGCAACTTCCACGAGGGATTGGCCCCGCGAGGTCAACCAGCATCCTTCAACGCCCCGCTCGACGAGTGGCTCGCCCAGTGCGACCTCAAGTTGGGTCAGGCGGCGGGACACGGTAGACGCCGCGATACCCAGCAACTGGCCAGCTTGAAGGAAGCTGCCACGCCGCGAGACTGCCAACAGCAGACGAAGATCGTCCCAATTTGCTTGCAACGCCATGCGTCCTGTCCTCCCTGGTCTGCATATGTGCAAATCCATTATGCAGTAGTCGCTGTTTTTCGGGGGAGGCCTCAAGGGTATATCTACAGACCCTCGACACGAATGGAATGGACTGTAATGACTACTGGCCCCAACGACTACGCGGAACGCGCCTCAAGAGCCTTCAATCGCCGTGATGTGGAGGCGATGCTTGCGTTGGTTTGCGAAGACTTCATCTACCTCGACGGTATGGGGATTCAAACCGGTCGCGACGCCATGAGCAAACGAGAGACTGCGCTGTTCGAAGCGTTCCCCGATGCCCACGTGACCTTCACCCCATTCATGGTCGCTGGCAATCTTTTGGCGCTGACTGCCAAACTGACCGGCACCTTCGCCGCACCCTTGGTGCTGCCAGGCCGGGTGATCGCACCCCATGGACGCCATATTACCGTGCACTACGCCGCACACTTCACCTTCAGAAACGGGTTGGCCATCCGTGAAGAGGTCTTCTTCGACAGTGCGGTGTTGATGCCGTCAGCCGAACAGGGTGAGGGTTGAGCCATGCGTAGCGCATTTGTTACTGGAGCAACCGGCTTGCTGGGCAACAACCTGGTGCGTGAGTTGGTCGCTCGTGGCTACGCGGTCAAAGGCCTGGTCCGCTCAAGAGCCAAAGGTGAACAGCAATTCAACAATCTGCCGGGGGTGGAGCTGGTCGTGGGTGACATGGCCGATGTCGACGCATTCGCGGCATCGCTGCAAGGCTGCGATACGGTGTTTCACACCGCGGCGTTCTTTCGCGACAACTACAAGGGTGGCAGCCACTGGAAAGAACTCGAAAAGATCAATGTGTCTGGTACGCGGCGCCTGCTTGACCAGGCCTACCGCGCCGGTATACGACGGTTCGTCCATACGTCGTCCATTGCCGTGCTCGACGGCGCACCTGGCTCGTCCATCGATGAGACATGTCTGCGGGCCGACGCCGACGCGGATGACTACTACCGCAGCAAGATCCTCGCCGACCGTGTCGTCCTGTCGTTCCTGGAAGCACATCCCGAGATGCATGCCTGCATGGTCCTGCCCGGTTGGATGTGGGGCCCTGCCGACATTGGCCCGACCTCCTCGGGACAGTTGGTCAACGATGTCGTGAACGGCAAGTTGCCCGGGCTGATCCCTGGCAGCTTCTCCGTTGTCGATGCCCGTGATGTGGCAGGGGCGCTGATTGCTGCCGCCAGACAGGGCCGACGAGGTGAGCGCTATCTCGCGGCGGGCCGGCATATGACGATGGGTCAGCTGGTACCTGTTCTAGGACGTATCGCGGGCGTAAAGACACCCGTTCGACAACTACCGCTCCCCCTTCTTTACACCTTGGCGGCTGTGCAGGAGATCTATGCGCGCCTGACCGGCAAGCCCATTCTGCTAAGCATGGCTACGTTGCGCCTGTTGATACGAGAGGAGGACCGCACCTGCTTCAACCACCGCAAGAGCGAGCAGGAGCTTGGCATGAGTTTCCGGCCACTGGAGCTGACAATCACTGACACCGTGGCGTGGTACCGTGATCACGGCTGGTTTGAAAACCACAGTGCGCGCGCCTCGAAGAAAAAAAGCTCATCGGTCATGGTCGACAACTGACTTTCGCAGACGGGATTACCGTCCAGTCCAAAAGCCGATAATCTCGAGCCTCATTGTGCGGTTTTATGCGGGTACGGGAGGCGTACCTTGAGTTCCCGAAACCGCACTTGCTGGTCATTTACCACACACCAGAACAAGGACGTCAATTTGTGAACAGGGAAATCATCCTGATGCGTCACGGCCAGCCACAACTGGCCGCAACCGACAGGATCTCAGCGCTCGAGATGAAAGACTGGATCGAGCAATACGACCGATCCGAAATTACCCAGCACCCGGTCCCGCATGCCAGTCTGCAACTCGCCGCAACCGCCACGGTGATTGTTTCAAGCAGCGCGCCTCGTGCGCTGACCTCCGTCCAGGCGCTCGGCCTGAAGCCTGCGCTGGTCGACGCACTTTTCTGCGAAGCACAACTGCCTTGTGGTCATTGGAAACGGCCACGACTATCGCCGTTTACCTGGGCATTTATCCTTCGAGTCTTATGGCTGTGCGGTTACTCACGCAACGTCGAATCCGCCGGCACTGCGAGGATGCGCGCCAGCGTGGCAGCCAAACGATTGCAGTCCCTTGCCAGCGATGGACCGGTTCTGCTGCTCGGTCATGGCTTTATGAATCGAATGATCGCCAATCAATTGGTTGCCGACGGATGGGCTCGCCAAAAAGGTAACGGCAACCAGTATTGGAGTGCGACCGTGTATCAGTACGGCGGTGTGTAAGAGGCGCTAACGGGTCGGCAGAGATGCCTGTCAAATGCAGCACTGCGTTCATCGTCATCCGGGTAAACCGTCTTGGCGATGCAGCGGCAGCTGCATTAAGGGACGATTCATTCATGGGAGAGAAGTCGTGTCAGCCACATCCGGGAACAGCAACATTTTTCGCCTGGCAACCGCCCAGGCATTGGCGGGTGGTAACTCAGTCATCGTCTATGCAACCGGTGCTATCGTGGGAGACATGCTTGCACCGGATAAAGCATTGGCGACGCTGCCTATCTCCATTTTTGTCGTGGGCATGGCGAGCTGCACGCTACCTGCCGGCGCCATTGCGCAGCGCTATGGGCGCAGTCTCGTATTTATGCTGGGAGCGTTGTGCGGCATCCTGATGGGAGTGCTGGCTGCGACTGGCATTTACTTGTCTTCCTTCTTCATTTTCTGCGCTGCGATGCTGTTTGGTGGCGCTTATGCCGCTGTGGTGCTGACGTTTCGTTTCGCCGCCGCAGAATGCGTTCCAGAAAACAGGCAGCCCTGGGCGCTTTCAATCGTCATGGCTGCCGGCCTAGTGGCGGGTGTACTAGGTCCGCAGACGGTCACCTATACGATGGACCTATGGGAGTCCCACCTGTTTATCGCTACTTATGTTGCAGCCGCATTAATGGCAGTGGTTTCGGCGGCGGTGCTGTCAGGTGTCGATTTGCCACGCCATGAGGCGGCTGTGCGTACTCCAGGTCGCCCGCTTGCGGCGATTGTTCGGCAGCCTCGACTCATCAACGCCATGCTCTATGGCGTCATAACTTACACCTTGATGAATTTCCTGATGACTTCGGCCCCACTGGCAATGAAGCATGAGGATCTTTCACTGGAATCATCGAATCTGGCATTGCAGTGGCATGTCATTGCAATGTACGCACCCAGTTTTTTCACTGGAAATCTGATCCGCCGTTTTGGGGCAAACCGCGTTGTGCTGATGGGGTTGATGTTAACCGGCGCTTCTATTGCTGTCGGGCTTGCCGGTGTGCAGTCCTACCACTTTTATCTGTGTTTGGTGCTTCTAGGTATTGGTTGGAATTTCGGTTTTGTCGGCGCCTCTGCGCTCGTCCTTCAGTGTCATAAAACAAGCGAAAGAAACAGTGTCCAGGCGCTCAATGATTTCATTGTCTTTGGCGCCGTGGTGCTCGGCTCGTTTGCATCGGGAGGTATATTGAATCGATACGGTTGGACCGTTATCTGTGGGCTTGCCTTTGTACCTGTGCTGGTTGCCATAGCGACGTTGATATTGAGCGAGCATCGCGTCTGGCGTTCAATCCAGGAACGCACAAGCTAGGTGCCGTCGGCGAACCATTTAATGGTGGCGCAATAGCCTACGAAGCGGGACCCCATCTTTGAGTACTGGGGATTTAATGACGATGTAACTGAAGTACTTGGAGATACCGATATTCTTGTCCAGCAGCCCTTCGATCACTTCCTGATAATGCTGAATGCTGCAGGTCATGAAACGCACCAGGTAATCGTAACCGCCGCTGACTAAATGGCACTCCAGTACCTCATCGACCAAACGAATATTGGACTCGAACTTGGCGAAGTCCTCTCGTTTATGGTCGCTGAGCGTGATCTCAGTAAATACCGTGACCGAGTCGGTGATCTTGGCAAGGTTTAGATGAGCTCTATACCCGGAAATATAGCCGGCCGACTCAAGCCGTTTGACCCGCTGCAAGCATGGACTGGATGACAGGCCCACCGCATCGGCCAGACTGACGTTGGTCATTCGACCGTCTTTTTGAAGTTCAACCAGGATACTGATATCAATTCGGTCTAGTTTGATTAAACCTTCCATCGGGTACCTCTTGATTGCCGTTCAGATAGACAGTGGTTTTAGCAAACTCAACGTCGCAAAGATAGCTGATGCTGAGCGACCAGGTCAGCCATGCTAGTGATGTAAAAATCTGCGGAATTTTCCTGAGTATAATTCTCATGGCCACGGCGGATCAGGCACAATCCAGCCGATTTTGGCGGCTGCGCAGGAGGTCTGGAAATCTGCAGAATATTTTTGGGCTCCAGGTTGTTGGCCAGCAACCACTCGCTGTCCTCCAATGGATTACTGGCTCGGGAATGCAGGTCTTCGGGCACAATCCCCAAACGCTCGCAGAGCTGTTCGCGATCCTCGGCATCTCGATCGCAGTACACCAGCAGCCGATAGAATTTGCGCAGATACAACATGGCACCGGGCGCGTCCTCGAACAGTGACCAGTTGCATGCCGAACGGGCGAAACTCATGCCCTCTTCCCAACTGGCCTTGAGCCCAAAACGCTCTGCCAGCTGACGATGAGCAAAGCACAATAAGCCACTGAAACCCAGTTCGGAAAAACGTGGGTAGAGCGTGCGCACCGCCTCGTCAAAATCAGCCAATACCTCTTCCCTGCCTGGCATGCCCGGATGGTCTTCGAGCAAGGGTTGCAGGGCCGTCCAGATACCGGAATCCCGATCGACCAGGACTTCGTCGCAATCGATCAGCAGTGCACGATAATCAGTCAGGTACATGGTGTGTAGCCTCCCATGATGCATTCATCAATCCATGTGCGCTAAATGCCCTCGGTCGGCGCATTGCTACATTGCGCCAACCGAGACCTGAGATTAATCCAACACTCGTAATAATGCCGCTTCAAGAATTGTCAGCGCTTCGTCGATCTGATTTTCTTCGGTTACCAGAGGAGCCAGGAAGCGCAGCACATTTCGGTACACCCCGCATTTGATCACCAACAGCCCACCAACCCTGGCCTGATCGATCAGTTGTTGGGTGAGTTCTGCATCGGGGCTGCGGGCCTCATCGTCTTTGATCAATTCGATTGCCAGCATGAAGCCGGTGCCGCGCACGTCACCAATACGAGGGTGACGCGCCTGCAAGCGCAGCAGGCCCTGACGCAGCCGCTCACCCAATACCTCACCACGCTCGAGCAACTGATCCTGCTCGTAAGTTTCGATCACCGCCAACGCGGCCGCACAAGCCAGGGCGTTACCGCCGTAGGTACCGCCGAGACCACCGGGTAATGGCGCGTCCATGATGTGCGCACGACCTACCACGCCCGATATTGGCAAACCACCGGCCAGGCTCTTGGCGACTGTGACCAGATCCGGTTGAATTCCGGCGTGCTGGAAACCGAACCATTTGCCGGTACGGCCGAAACCGGTCTGAATTTCATCGAGAATGAGCACGATGCCATGTTGTTCGGTCAGAGCCCGCAGTGCCTGGAGAAATTCCGGCGGCGCGCAAAGGAAGCCTCCGTCGCCCTGCACCGGCTCGATGATGATCGCAGCTACTCGATCCGGAGCGACTTGAGTCGCCAGCAATTCGTTAAGCGCTTGCAAAGCCATCTCGCTGCTGAAACCGCGATAGGCGTTAGGGTATGGGGTATGGAAGACTTCTGGAGCGAAGGGCCCGAAGTTCTGCTTGTAGGGTTGGCTCATGCCAGTCAGCGTCGTACCCAGTAAAGTACGCCCATGGAAACCGCCACGAAAGGAGATAACGGCTGAACGATTGGTATGCGCGCGGGCGATCTTCACCGCGTTCTCTACCGCCTCTGCACCGGAAGTAAACAGCGCTGCCTTGTAGGCTTCTTGGCCACCCACCAACTCGCACAAGCGCTGTACCAGGTCAATGTAGGGTTTGTAGGCCACCACCTGGAAGCAAGCATGGCTGATCTTTTGCAATTGGGCCTGCACTGCCGCGACCACCTTCGGGTGATTGTGACCGATGTTCAAAACGCCAATGCCGCCGACGAAGTCCAGGTAGCGCGTCCCGTCCACGTCCCACACTTCAGAACCCTGGGCCCGGTCGATGACCAGCGGGTGTGCCGTGACCAAACCCCGTGGCACGAATTGATCGCGCTGACGGAGCAAACTCGGGGTTTCTTCGACTTTACTGTTCATGGCATCTCCCATAGTGAACCTGGCAACCGGGAAACGGCTGCGATGTGTTCCAAAGGTTAAGCTTTCGACGCAATTGTCTAAGCCGAACTTGGCCTCTGAGAAATTCGGATCGACTGTTTTCACCCCGGTAAACAGCAGAATCCTTCAGCTGTAGCCAGCTCCCATGGAATCTGCCGACGTGCACCCCATACAACGCAACGTTATGCGTTTACGCCGATTCTTTCGACATATCCTGCTCTGCCACTCGGGCATGCTGGATACTCCCAATCTGAAGCGAGAAGTTACCCATGGCCCTGCTCTATAAAGCTGACCCGGTGCGCGGCGAACAATGGAAACGCCTATTCGCTGAGCACGCTCCGGATATCGAATGGCGTGCCTGGCCGGACATCGGCGATCCGAAGGATATTCGCTACCTGGCAGCCTGGCAGGCGCCGGACGATCTCGAAACATTGTTGCCAAACCTGCAGGTACTGTTCGCCTTGTCGGCCGGGGTCGACCAACTTGACCTTGACCGTCTGCCAACGACCCTGCCGGTGGTACGTTTACTCGACCCGAGCATCACCCGGGGCATGTGCGAGTACGCCAGTTTTGCGGTGCTCAGCCTGCACCGGGATATGCTCCGTTATCGCCAGCAACAAATGGCTCGGTGCTGGCAGGCTCACCTGCTGCAACCGGCAGCCAAACGTCGGGTAGGTGTGATGGGGCTCGGCACGCAGGCTCAACAGATTCTAGCCACCTTGCAGACCTTTGGATTCGACTTGTCAGGCTGGGCACGCAGTGAGCATCGCATTGCCGGGGTGGACTGCTTTGCGGGCGCTGAGCAACTTCCGGCCTTCCTCGGCCGTTGCGACATCGTGGTTTGTGTCTTGCCATTGACCGAGGAGACTAAAGGGATTCTCAACCGACAGTTGTTCCAGCACCTGCCCAAGGGTGCTGCCTTGGTCAACATGGGCCGGGGTGGGCACCTGATAGAAGAGGATCTGCTGGAGGCTTTGGCCAGCGGCCAGCTCAGCGCGGCGGTGCTCGACGTACTGGAACAGGAGCCGGCGGCGCCGGACCATCCCTTCTGGCACCATCCGCAGATATTGCTGACACCGCATATCGCTGCGATGACCCAACCGGAAAGTGCGTTTAGCGTGTTGCTGGAGAATATCCGCCGGCATCAACGTGGTGAATCAATGCTTGGCCAGGTTGACCGCGAGCGAAGTTACTGAGCAACGCGCGACCTCGTTCGAGAGCGATATCGACGAGGTGCGCCTGATCATCGAGTATCCGCTGAGCATTCTGTAACGTTTGGTCCTGGCCGGTTTTATCTGTGGACCGGCCGGTTTTGTTGAAGGTCTGCTCCGCGCTCCCTTAGCCTTGAGGCGCCCATCCGGGCGCCTTTCTTTAAGCAACTTCCCCCATCAGCAGTGCCTTTTGCTTTGCTCTGCATCCTGAAAGCCGATCCAGTATTTGCTGCCGATCCTGCTTCTCATTTGAGCAGTAAATGTGGCGTACAGAGCTGTCGCTTAAAGAATCTACCGAATCAATGGGGGCCTCTTGTCAGGCCTCGCAGCAGGTGAGATACCAATACTTTCAGCGGAGAAATCCGACCGGTCACGCTCCCCGTCTACGGAGATCTGTCATGTCCAACTCGCAACGCCCTGCATATACCTATCGCCCCATCACCCCGGCCGATGTGCCGCTGGCCCACGCCTTGTCCGTACAGTTGAAATGGCCCCACCGCCTGGAGGAATGGGCCATGTTGCAACGCATCGCGCAGGGTTTTGTCGTAGAACATGAAGGTCGTCTGATAGGTACCGCGTTCACCTGCGTGCAGGGAGATTACGCCACTATCGGCCTGGTGATCGTCAGTGATGAGTACCAGGGCCAGGGTATCGGTCGCAAGCTGATGGAACTGGCACTTGAGGCTTGCGGTTCACGTACCGCCATGCTCAATGCGACGCTGGCCGGCGCCCCACTTTATGCCAGTCAGGGATTCATTGACTTTGGACATATTCAACAACATCAGGGGCAAGCGCTGTCTCCAGTACCCAATGATCTGCCAGCCGGTGAGCGCTGCCGCCCGCTGACCGAAGCCGATCGAAGCGATCAAATCGAACTGGCCAACGCCGGCAGCGGCCTGAACAGACAGGCCGTGCTCAATGAGCTGTTCGATAGTGTCGAACACTCGGTCGGTATCGAGCGCGAGGGTCAGCTACGTGCCTTCGCCATGCTGCGCCCATTCGGCCGTGGTCGCTGCATCGGCCCGGTCATCGCGGAAAGTCCAGAGCAGGCCAAACACTTGATCGCGGTGTTGTTGGCCCAAGTGCCGGACGCATTCGTGCGCATGGATATATCGTCCGATAGCGGACTGGCCCATTGGCTGGAAGAGGCCGGGCTGAAGCAGGTCGACACCGTTGCGCAAATGGCCCGTGGCACCCCACCGCAGGCTATCGGCGCAGTGCGCCAGTTTGCGCTGGTGACTCAGGCCATCGCCTGACAAACCCCACAGATCCATCCAACGCCACACGACGCATATTTCTGGAGAAACTCCTTCATGCAAGAGCCCACTGCAGTGCTGCTGGCACACGCCGACGGCAGTCCCGTTTCAACAAAATTTACCCCCGGCTCGCTAGGAGCCAACGATCCGTTCGACAGGCACATTGCATATGTCGGGACGGATGACATAGCTGCCGGCGTGGTCCAGGCGAGCGGACAATTCAGCGTCGATGAATATCCCTACAGCGAAATGATCGTGGTACACGCAGGACAAGTCACCCTGCAGAGCCAGGATGGCACGCTCCAACTCAATCCCGGTGATAGCGCAGTGATTGCCCGGGGCACATCTCTTCAAGTCGAAGCGCAACCCGACTCTCTCTGGGCATTCTGCGCCGATACCCAGCTCGTTGAGGCGTGCAATCCCGGGTTAACGCCTCTCCCCCAGCTAACCCTGCTCTCTCCCTCGGCAGCACCGGATGCAGAAATCCTGCTAAGCCCGGCACCGCAATGTCGCTCGCACAATTTATTTGTCGAAGAAGCGACCAACCTGCGTATCGGCGTCTGGGACTCGACACCCTATACCCGCAAGGCGAGGCCGCACATGCTGCATGAACTGATGCACTTGCTCGAAGGCAGCGTCACCCTCCAGGTGGCGGACGGGACACATCTGACGGTCAACACTGGCGATACAGTGTTCGTGCCCCGAGGCGCACCATGCGCCTGGAACAGCAGCGCCTATGTACGCAAGTTCTACGTCGTCAAGTAACTCGAACCGCGTTAGCGCCGGCAGATGAGTTTTCCTCCGCCGGCCCCACCACAAAATCGATCAATCAGTTGCGGAGTACAGACAATGGGATTAGGTGGCTTCAGTACCGGAAAACTCCTGATCATCCTGTTGATCGTGGTCATGCTGTTCGGAACCAGGCGCCTGAAAGGCTTGGGGTCGGATCTCGGTGACACGATCAGGGGGTTCCGCAAATCCATGGCCGACGATACGCCAGTCACCGAGGAGTCCAGGGACCCGCCCATTGACGCTCAGGCGCGCACACTCGAAGGCTCGGTAAAAAAATACTAACCCCTGATTTATATCGGCTTTAGCGAACCGCTGCAGGATTCACTGGATCGCCTAGAGGGTGTAAGAAATACCAACCTGCACGGTTCTCGGCACCCCTGGATAGGCGTAAACGTTGCCGAATGCCCCTTCCTCATAGTCTTCGTCAGTCAGGTTTTTTACATCCAGATTGAGCCTGATTTTGTCGTTGACCTTGTAGTAGCTCAGCAAATCGACAACCGTGTAGCTGCCCATTGAAAACGCTGTATTGGCGGTCTGTCCTGCGCGCTCATCGACGTACCTGAGGCCTGTCCCAAGACCCAATCCCTTGAGTGCGCCATCCTGGAACTCGTAGACATTGAGCAGGCTGAAACTGTTCTGTGGAATGTTCATCAGTCGGGTGCCGGATTTGATGACGTTGTCCTTGGTCACTTCGGCATCGACATAGGCGTAGCCGCCAATCACTCGCCATTGCGGGGTCAGATTGCCGGCGACGTTCAGGTCGAGACCACGGCTGCGCACCTCGCCTGCCGCGACACTGAAGGTCGAGTCCACAGGATCGGTGGTGAGCACGTTGCGCTTTTCAATGTGGTAGATCGCCGCGTCGACACTCAATTGACTGTCCAGCGCTTCCCACTTGAGACCCAGTTCATACGATTTGCCCTTTTCCGGTTCGAAACCACCGCCCTGGCGACTGGCACCGGTATTGGGTTTGAACGAGCGCGCCGTATTGGCATAGATCGCCACGGTGTCGGTCAGGTCATAGGTCACCCCTATGCGCGGCGTCACTGCATTGTCGCTGGCATCCCAGCTTCTGCCGCCTGGCACAAAGGTTTCGTAGTCATGCTCGAAGCGCTCGAAACGGGCCCCGGCCAAGACTCTCAAACGTTCGGTCAAGGCCACCTGATCCTGAACGAAAGCAGCGTAGGTCTTGAGGTTTTCTTTGTCGTTAGTCGGGGTTCGGGTCAAAGCTGGACGAGGTTGACCATATACCGGGTTGAAGATATCAATCGGGTACGCACTCACAGCCCCACTGGAGCGCTGGATGATCGCCTGGTAGTCGTAATCCTCATATTCGACGCCGGTCAGCAAGGTGTGATCGAAACCGCCTGCGGTGAAATGTCCGGTGAGGTTGAGTTGGGTGTCCTTGTCCGTCCACTCCAGCTTGCGGTAGTTGAAGTTACGGCCCAGGGTTCGCCCGTCCGCGGCCACACCGTTGGCTTCGACCGCGTTCCCCTCGAGGGTGCCGTCGAGCCATTGGAATCCGCCGCCCAACGTCCAGTTATCGCTCAGCAGATGCTCGAACCGCAATTGCGCCATGTTGTTGTCGTTGTGCAATTTGCCAACGTCTTTTTCACCGAAGAAGGTATCGCGGGACGCGGTGCCAATCTGATTCGGAAAGCGGGTCACGCCGCGATCGAGCGGGTGGTTATTGCGCATGAAGTCGCCTTCGAAAATCACCTTGGTGTCGTCGGTGGCCTGCCAGGAAAGCACCGGCGTCACGCCGTAACGTTCGGTTTCGACATGATCGCGGAAGGTATCACCGCCCTCACCCACCACGTTCAGGCGATAGGCCAGTCGGCCTTCTTCATCCAACGGGCCGGAGGCGTCCAGCGTGCCACGCTTCATTCCATGGTCATCGAGTTGGCTACCCAGCGTCACCGTTGGCATGGCCAAGGGTTGTTTGGAGATGACGTTGAATGTGCCGCCTGGATCGCCTCGGCCATAGAGCATGGTCGCCGGCCCTCGCAGTACTTCCAGTCGCTCGATGGTGTTCGCATCCGGCATGTTCGGATAACCACGGTTGATCGGGAAGCCGTTGCGGTAGAACTCGCCAGTGGTAAAGCCACGCACGGTAAACGTGGTCAAGCCCTGGCCACCGAAGTTATTGGCCCGCCCCACCCCGCCGGCGTAATCGAGCGCGTCCTGCAACCGGGTGGCACTGATGTCCTCCACGACATCCCTGGGCACCACAGTGATGGATTGTGGTATTTCGTGGATCGAGGTGTCGGTACGCGTTGCACTGGCCGAACGCGTCGCACGATATCCATCAACCGGCCCCAACGCCGTTTCAAAGTCAGCCGTGCCAACGATGTCTGTCGCTTGCAACTCCAGACTGGTTTTATCGGTTGTGACTTGCTCCGCCCAGGAGGAAGCGGAAAACGCCTGAAGCACACAGATAGAAACCAGAGTACGACGCATCGAAGAAACCTTGAGAAAATAGCCAAATGGGACGGCATACGTGCCAATAATTCGCGGCGTATGGTATATCGCATCATCAGCTTTTGATACGTATTCGCATTTATATTTTCTGAACGCTGCCTGCGGTTTTACAAGCAATCCCGGAACACATCGCTTCGGGAACCAAGGTCGAATCAAAAAAAGCCCGCAGTGTGGACGGGCTAAAAGGGTGAGACACAAGAGTGAGTGGAGCTTTCCAGCCGACCTGTTGTTATCCGGATTTAAAGCGCCGCGGCGATTGCCATACCGACATCCTGGGTCGAGCCCTGCCCGCCCAGATCTGGGGTGATCGGTCCCTCGGAGATGACCTGCTCGATGGCCTTGAGAATACCGTCATGGGCCGCACGGTAACGCTGATCGCCATTGCCCAGGAAATCCAGCATCAAGGCACCGGACCAGATCATCGCAATCGGGTTGGCGATGTTCTGCCCATAGATATCCGGCGCCGAGCCATGGACCGGTTCGAACAGCGAGGGAAAGCGCCGCTCCGGATCGAGGTTGGCCGAGGGGGCGATGCCGATGGTACCGGCGCAGGCCGGTCCCAGGTCGGACAGAATGTCGCCGAACAAATTCGACGCCACCACCACATCGAAACGATCTGGCTGCAGCACGAAGCGCGCACAGAGAATGTCGATGTGTTGCTTGTCCCAAGTGACGTCCGGGTACTGCTGTGCCATTAACGCCGTGCGTTCATCCCAGTACGGCATGCTGATGGAAATGCCGTTGGACTTGGTGGCCGCGGTCAGACGTTTGCGCGGCCGGGTCTGGGCCAGATCGAAGGCGAACTTGAGAATCCGGTCCACACCGCGCCGGGTGAACACTGACTCCTGCAGCACGAACTCATGCTCGGTGCCTTCGAACATCTTGCCGCCGACCGAGGAATACTCGCCCTCGGTGTTTTCGCGGATCACCACGAAATCGATATCCCCGGCTTCGCGTCCGGCCAGCGGACACGGCACACCGGGAAACAACCGCACCGGACGGATGTTCACGTATTGGTCGAAGTCACGGCGGAACTTCAGCAGCGAACCCCACAGGGAAATGTGATCCGGCACTTTGTCCGGCCAGCCCACGGCGCCAAAGTAAATCGCGTCGAAACCCTTGAGTTGTTCGAACCAGTCAGCGGGCATCATTTGCCCGTGTTCCAGGTAGTAATCGCAGTGCGCCCAGTCGAGCACTTCGATGCTCAAATCCAGCTGCCATTTCTTCGCGGCCTGCTCCAGTACCCGCAGCCCTTCAGGCAAGACTTCCTTGCCGATACCATCGCCGGCAATCGCGGCGATTCTGAATGTTTTACTCATCAATCGTGGCTCCTCAATGTCCTGTTCAAACGGTAACCGGATCAAAGCCCACCGATGTGGAAGGCTTTGACTTCCAGGTATTCATCCAGGCCGTACTTACTGCCTTCACGACCCAGACCCGATTGTTTGATACCGCCGAATGGGGCGACTTCCATGGAGATGAGCCCGGTGTTTAGACCGATCATGCCAAACTCCAGCGCCTCGCCGAACCGCCATGAACGGCGCAAGTCCTGGGTGAAGAAATAAGCGCCCAGGCCATAAGGCGTGGCATTGGCCAGGGCCAGCGCTTCTTCTTCACTGGTAAAGCGCATCAGCGGTGCGACCGGGCCGAAGGTTTCTTCGTTGGCCAGCAGCATCCCGGCATGGGCCTCACCGAGCACCGTCGGCTGGACAAATTGGCTGTCGCCCTCGGGGACGCCGCCACAGAGCAGACGGGCTCCCTGACTCAAAGCGTCGTCGATATGTCGAGCGACCTTGCTCACCGCCGCTGCATTGATCAGTGGGCCGATGGTGGAATCTGCGTCCAGGCCATTGCCGACCTTGAGTTTGCCCACCTCCTCCACCAAGCGCTGGGCGAAGCGCTCATAAATACCCTCCTGCACCAGGATCCGGTTGGCGCAAACGCAGGTCTGGCCGGCGTTGCGGAACTTGCTGAGCATGATGCCGGCCACTGCCTGTTCCAGATCAGCGTCGTCGAACACAATGAATGGTGCGTTACCGCCCAGTTCCAGGCTCAGGCGCTTGATGTGTTCGGCGCTCTGACGCATCAGCAGCCGACCGACAGCGGTGGAACCGGTAAAGGAGATTTTGCGCACCGTCGGGTTGCCGGTCAGTTCTTCACCGATGCCGACGGGCATACCGGTCACTACGTTGAACACCCCGGCCGGAATGCCGACGCGCTCGGCAAGCACCGCCAGAGCCAGGGCGGACAGCGGAGTCAGATCCGAGGGTTTGACGATGACCGGGCACCCGGCGGCCAGGGCCGGCGCGCATTTGCGGGTGATCATCGCGTTGGGGAAGTTCCATGGGGTGATCGCGGCGCAGACGCCAACCGGCTGTTTAAGCGTGAGCAAGCGGCGGTCGCCGCCGGGTGCCGGGATGGTTTCGCCGTAAACCCGGCGGGCTTCTTCGGCGAACCATTTGACGAAACTGGCGCCATAGCGGATCTCGCCCTTGGCTTCGTTGAGTGGCTTGCCTTGCTCGCAGGTCATGATCAACGCAAGATCGTCCAGGTTGTCGATCATCGCCTGATACCAGCGCTCCAGCAGCGCCGCCCGTTCTGCCGCCGGGCGTGCGCGCCAGGCCGGCCAGGCGCGTTCGGCAGCTTCGATGGCGCGTCGGGTTTCGCTGCCGTGCATCGCGGGTACGCGGGCGAGCAACTGGCCGCTGGCCGGGTCGATAACGTCCAGGGTGGCGGCGTTGTCGGCGCTGATCCACTGACCGTCGATGTAAGCGAGTTCTACCAGCAGGCTGGGGTCTTTCAGGCGATTGTTGAGCATGGTCGAGTCCTGTTCCGAGACAGCCTTCAGTCTAT
This sequence comes from Pseudomonas sp. P4_C1, assembly GCF_056402155.1. NCBI lineage: Bacteria > Pseudomonadati > Pseudomonadota > Gammaproteobacteria > Pseudomonadales > Pseudomonadaceae > Pseudomonas > Pseudomonas sp. P4_C1. The sequence goes on along the minus strand of NZ_JBFUHY010000023.1, from coordinate 48,586 downwards.
TGTGTCGCCACAGACGAGGATGCTGAAAGCGCCGCCCCGACAGCCTTCGAACGCTGAAAATCGGCATTCGACGGCAGGCTCTACTGTTGGTGGGGTGATGGATACTGTCGCGGTCAGACGATGTAGTGCTTGACGATGCCGTTCAGTTCGCAGGCCAAGATCAACAGCTTCGCGAGCAGGCTCCCACAGTTGGACTGGGTACATCCGGAGAAGATTGATCGGCTGACAGGCCGCCATCGCAGCGATGCGGCGACCCGACAAGCCAACCCCACAAAAAATCAGAACACATCCGCTCTGCTTTTCACCACCCAACAGGCCGAGCGTTAGCTCGCCTGCAGCTTTTGATCTTGATGCACCGCCCCCTCGAGAGGCCGAGTGGAGGTTCTGCGCAGTGGGCAACCCGGCATGGATGCCGGGTTAGCCGCGCACGGCCATGGATGGCCGATCGCGGCGGGCCCACGGAGCAGGACCGGAGCGAGGGCATGCCGAGCCTAGGCGAGGCACCGAACGAAAGGGGCAAGAGCGCTTGGTTACTTGGCGCTTTTCCAAGTGACCCGCCGTAAGGGCGGAACCCTAAGTAGCCGTGACCGCAGCAACGGATATGTCCCCCCTAAAAATCGGGCAGATGTGTAGATACCTATGCTAAGTGGGCACAGCCCTACAGCCGCAACGAGCCCAACACCCCTTGCAGAAAGTACTCGCCGGCTTCCACTTGGCTGATCTCGATGAACTCGTCAGGCTTGTGCGCCTGTTCAATCGAGCCCGGGCCACAGACCACCACCGGCACATCCAGGCGTTGTTTGAACAACCCGCCCTCGGTGCCGAATGAGACTTTGGCAGTGCCGGTGTCCGGGGCGGCGAAGTTTTTCAGGAAGCGCACCGCTTCGACGCTCGGGTGGGTATCGAGGCCCGGATAGACGTTCAGGGTTTCGATCTCGATATCCGCCGCGCTGGACAGTTTTTTCGCTTCGCGCACGATCACTTCGGCACGCTCGCGCATCTGTTCCAGGAACTGATCCAGGTCGTCCRCCGGCAAGTTACGCACTTCGAAATCCAGGGTGCACAAGTTCGGCACGATGTTCAGCGCCTTGCCGCCGACAATCTGCCCGACATGTACGGTGCTGTAGGGCACGTCATAGTCGGTATCCTGCGCGCCCTGCTCTTGCAGTTGCTGCTGGCTCTGACGCAGTACCGCGATGAAATCGCAGGCCACGTGAATCGCATTGACCGAACGCGGTGCCAGCGAGGAATGCGCTTCCAGGCCGCGACAGTAAGTGCGGTAAGAACCCTTGCCCTTATGCCCGAGAACGAACTGCATGTTGGTAGGTTCGCCAATCACGCACAAAAACGGCCGCACCGGCGCCAGGTGCAGCACGTCGAGCAAACGCCGCACGCCGACGCAGCCGATCTCTTCATCATGGGAGAGCGCCAGCTGCAATGGCCGGTTCAATGAATAGTCGGCGGCATCGAGCATGGCGTCGATAGCCAGCGCGATAAAGCCCTTCATATCGCAACTGCCACGCCCGTAAATCCGTCCGTCCTGCACCGTTGCCTGAAACGCCGGAAAGGTCCAGGCCTGCCCCGCTGCCGGCACCACGTCGGTATGACCGGACAGCAGAATCCCCGGCACCTCCCGCGGCCCGGTACTGGCGAAGAGGTTGGCTTTTTTGCCAGTGGAGTCCTTGACGATCAGCGACTCGATGCCCTTGGTCAGCAGCAGATCGCGCACGTATTCGATCAAGGCCATGTTCGACTCCGAAGAGACGGTGTCATAGGCCATCAGACGTTTGAGAATGTCCAGCACGCGGGGTTTCATGAGACCTTGCTCCGTTGCTCGACTGAAGAAGCGAACCGGTTGATGGAGAACGGCGAAATCGAAGTGCTGGTGCTGCCGGTGCTGATCAGTTCGGCCATCACGTCGCCCACGCCCGGACCGAGCTGGAAGCCATGGCCGGAGAAACCGAAGGCATAGAACAAGCCATCAACGGTGCCGCTTGGCCCCATTATGGGCAGGGAATCGGGCAGGTAACCTTCGATACCACTCCAGACCCGAATGATGTTCAGGTTGCCGACACCCGGCAGCAGGCGACGCATCTGATCGAACTGATTGAGAATGCTGCGCGGCTCGACATAGGCCCGGCGGTTGAGCATGTCCGGCTCGCTACGATAGCCGCCACCGATGATGATGTTTCCACGGGGTATTTGGCGGAAATAAATCACTTCCTCGGGAATCTTGGTATAGACACCGATGACTGTCGGCAAGGCGTAAGGCACTGGCTCGGTCACGGCCATTTGCGGACCATGGGTTTCCAGCGGCACCGGTTCGCCGAATTGCGCCGAGAGTTTTTGGCCCCAGGCGCCAGCGGTGATCAACAGCTGAGCGGCACAGAACTGACGACCGTCGGTGGTGCTGATGTGGAACTCACCGCCGATCTTATGCACCTCGGCCACTTCCGTGCGCTCTTCGATCTGCGCACCGAGGCGTCGTGCCGCGCGGGCAAATGCCGGGGCCGCCAGACGCGGGTTGGCATGCCCATCGTGGGGGGCATAAGAGCCGCCTTTCACATCCGGGCCGAGAAACGGAAAACGCTTGTGTAATTCGTCGCCACTAAAGATCTTCAGCTCCAGCTGCTCTGCCTCAGGGGCGTCTGCGTAGGCTTGCAGCTCGGCGATCTCGTCTTCGCGGTAACACACCCGCATATGCCCGCTGGCGATGAATTCCAGGTCATCGTCGATCAGCTCCGACAGACGCTTCCATAACGCCCAGGAACGATTGGCCAGTTCCAGCTGCCCGAGGTAACGCCCTTGACGTCGCACGTTGCCGAAATTCACGCCGCTGGCGTACTGACCGATCTGGTCGCGCTCCAGCAAGATCACCGACTGCCCGCGCTGACGCAGGAAAAACGCCGCCGCTGAGCCCATCAGGCCGCCGCCGACAATCACGACATCGGCTTTCTGTACCGTCATGGCGACACCTCCTCGGTGAGTATCGAAAGGGGTTTGACCGGCGCCTGACCCCGTTGTCGGCCGACCTGTTGCACGCTGACGCCCGCGGCAGCGGCAATCACCTCTGCCCCGGCCTGCGAGCAATAACGCCCCTGGCAGCGGCCCATGCCGACCCGGCTGAAGGCCTTGGCCCGGTTAACTTCACAGGCCCCCTTCTCACTGACAGTACGGCGCAACTCGCCGGCCGTGATCATTTCGCAACGGCAGACGATCGCTTCGTCCGGCAGCGCTTTGGCCTGGGCAGAAGGCCACGGAAACGCCTGGGCCAGTCCGAGACGAAACTGATCCATTACCGTCAGCGCGTGCCGTTGTTCGTCGCGCAACCCGATGTTCACCGGATGCTGCAGATCCTCCAGCAGCGCCATGGCCACCAGGCGCCCGGCGTGCTCGGCGGCGTCGGCGCCGCGAATCTTCGAACCGTCACCGGCGGCATACACACCGCTGACCGAGGTCCGGCCGTCTTCATCCGTAGCCAGCCACCATTGGCTCGACGCTTCATCGAAGCGCATACGGCAACCGGCCAGGTCGGCCAGTTGAGTTTCCGGGCGCAGGTGATAACCCAGCGCGACGGCATCGCAATCCACCGTCAAGGTCTCACCACGTGCCGTGCGCACGCGTACGCCACTGACACCGCTGGCCGCATCGCCCTGCACTTGAAGCGGCGAAATGCCCAGATGCACCGGGATCTTCGCGCGATACAACTGCGCCAATAACTTCATCCCGGTGAACAGCAACCCCGGGCGCGCCAGCAGTTTCGGCATGGCAAGGATGCGTTTGCTCAGAGGCGAAGTGTCGAGCACTGCCGCGACCTTCGCTCCCGCCTTCACATACTGACTGGCAACCAGATACAGCAAAGGCCCGCTGCCCATGAACACCACGCGGTGGCCGATGGACACAGCCTGAGATTTCAGGGCGATCTGCGCACCGCCGAGACTATACGTGCCCGCCAACTGCCAGCCTTCGATCGGCATCAAGCGGTCGGTGGCACCGGTGCAGAGGATCAGCGCGTCGTAATCCACCGTCGAGTGCTTGCCCTGGCTGACACAACACAGTTGCCCCGGTGTCAGGTTCCACACCAGCGTGTCCGGGCGATAGTCGATCTGCCCGCGCAAACGATCGAAGCTCTGGTGCAGATCGTTGGCCTTGGCGGCTTCGGTGCCATACAGCGTGGAGTAATCCCGGGTAAAACCTTCGGGCTGGCGACGGTAGATCTGCCCGCCATCCCGGCGATTCTCGTCGATCAGGATGGGCTTTAATCCAGCGGCGACCAGGGTTTCGGCACAACGTGTACCGGCCGGCCCGGCGCCGACGATAACGACTCGATGAGTGCTCAGCCGCGCAGTGGCCATATCGCCTCCGGTTGTGTGGTGACAATATCCAGGCCTTCACGGACCTCATTGGAACAGGCGCGCAGACGCTCGCCGCTGCGGGTCCAGACCCAACAGTCCTGGCAGGCTCCCATCAGGCAGAAACCGGCGCGGCGGCCCGAATCGAACTCCGATTGGCGCAAGGCCGAACCCTGAGTCAGCAACGCGACCATCAGCGTATCGCCCTGCAGCGCCTCGATAGGCTTGCCGTCTACCTGCAGTTTGATAATGGGCCGGCCCTGTTCGGCCAGCCTTACGAAACGCCCGTTCATGCATAGACTCCCGCGGTCATGCTGTTTGAATCCTTCTGGGCTTTCAGCAGCTCGGCACTGTCGTGATGGCAAAGGACTTCACTGCCGCCAACGATCATCCGACGGTCCGGCGCAACGCAATTGCACAGACCGTCAACCCGCACCGGGCAGCGATTGAGGAAGGTGCACAGCCCCGGCACATTGGCTTTTGCACCAATGGGCGGCAGCGTGCCGCAGGTCGTTGTTCCACAGCTTTCCAGCCAGCCCTGACGCAACTCCGGCACCGAATGGATCAACAAGTCGGTGTAGGGGTGGAACGGTGCCTGGGCGTACGACTGGCGACTGCCGGCCTGGATCTTGTGGCCGCTGTACATCACCACAATGTCGTCGCACAGGGCTCGCACGGTGGAGATGTCATGGCTGATGAACAGATAGGACACCCCCAGTTGCTGGCGCAGGTCGCGCAGCAGTTCGAGAATCGCTGCACCGACCACGGTATCCAGTGCCGAGGTCACCTCGTCGCAGAGAATCAGATCCGGTTTGGCAGCCAGGGCCCGGGCCAGATTGACCCGTTGTTTCTGCCCGCCGGACAGTTCGTTCGGACGACGTTCAGCCAGCGTGCGCGGCAAACGAACGAGATCCAGCAACTCACCGATACGCTCGCGCAAAGCCGCACCCTTGAGGCCGAAATACATCTTCAGCGGGCGACTCAGAATAGTGCTGACGCTGTGCATCGGGTTGAGCGCGGTGTCGGCATTCTGAAAGACCATTTGAATACGTCGGAACTGCTCATCGGTGCGCGACGACAGGCTGCCACCCAGGGGCTGGCCATCGAAGGTCAGTCCCCCGAGCGCCGGCTCCAACAACCCGGCCACCACCCGCGCCAAAGTCGACTTGCCAGAACCTGACTCACCGATGACGCCAATCGCCTGGCCTCTGCGAACCGTCAGATCAATGTCCTCCAATACCAGGATCGATGGCATGCCATGCGCGTTTTTGTTGCCGTAACCGGCGGTCAGTCCCTGGATAGTCAGCAAAGGCGTGTCTTCAGCGACACCGCAGGGTGGACGGATGGTGGTGTCCGGCCGTGCTGCCGCCAGCAAGCTGCGGGTGTATTCGTGGGCCGGGCCTTTAAGCAAGGGTGCCGTGGCGCTCTGTTCGAAGATCTCGCCGCCATTGAGCACCACGATCTGATCGGCCATCTGCGCCACCACGGCCAAATCGTGGGATACGTAGACTGCCGTCGCGCCACGTTCGCGTACCACTCGTTTGAACGCCCGCAGTACATCGATCTGGGTGGTCACATCGAGTGCCGTCGTCGGTTCGTCGAGCACCACCAGCAATGGATCGCTGATCAGCGCCATGGCCGCCATCACCCGTTGCAGTTGCCCGCCGGAAACCTGATGAGGGTAACGCTGGCCAATGTGATCGGGGTCTGGCAGGGCCAGGTCGCGGAATAACTCGATGGCCTTGGCCTCAAGCACAGTCCTGCTGCCCAGGCCATGAATCAACGCGCCCTCCACCACTTGGTCGATGAGTTTTTTCGCCGGATTGAACGCCGCGGCGGCGCTCTGGGCGATGTACGACACACGGTTGCCGCGCAAGCCTTGCAGCTCGCCTTCGCTCAACGCCAGCATGTCATGTTCGCCGATCTGCACCACCCCGCCCGCCAACCGACAACCGCGTCGGGCATAACCGAGTAACGCCAGGGCGATAGTGGTCTTGCCGGAGCCGGACTCACCGATCAACGCCAGCACTTCGCCTTTCTGCAGGGAGAAGCTTACGCCCTTGACGATTTCCACATCACCGAGTTCGCCACAGGCGACCACTCGCAGGTCCTGAACGCTAATTAATGCACTCATTTCAATGACCTCCCGAACGTCGGCTACGTCGCGACGACAGTCGGTCGATAAACAGATTCACACCGATGGTCAGGGTGCCGATGGCCAAAGCCGGAATCACGATGGCAGGCGCACCCTGGTAGAGACCGCCGATGTTTTCGCGCACCAGCGACCCGAGATCGGCATCCGGCGGTTGCACACCCAGGCCAAGAAAACTCATACCGCTGAGCAACAACACGATGAAACCGAAGCGCAGCCCCAGATCTGCAAGCACCGGGTTGAGCATATTCGGCAGAATTTCCACGCAAGCCACATACAACCGGCGCTCGCCACGGGTACGAGCTACCTGCACGTACTCCAGCGCTTCAATGTTCACCGCCATGCTGCGGGCGATGCGGAATGCACCCGGGGTGAAGCTCAATACCGCCGTGCAGATCAGCAAGGTGACCGAGGAGCCGAAAGCCGAGACCATGATCAACGCCAGCATCTTGCTGGGGATCGAGATGAAGGCGTCCATCAAGCGACTGATCAACTCATCCAGCCACTTCGGCGACACCACCGACAGCAACGCGAAGCTGGTGCCCAGACCACTGGCCAACACCGCCGCCACCAAGGCCAGGCCGACGGTGAATCGTGCGCCGACGAGGATCCGGCTGAGCATGTCGCGGCCCAGGTAATCGGTGCCGAACGGGTAAGCAGCGCTCAGGTTTTCGAAGACATTGTCGGAGACCACTTCCCCCACAGGATGCGGTGCCAGCCACGGGCCGAAGATGGCTACCAGCAACCAGATCACACACATCGCGGCACCCACCAGGCCGAGCCAGGACGATCCGTGGGAAACCTTGCCCAGCGCCAATTTTGTAGTAGCCGGCGATTTCACAATGAGATTGTTCATTGATTTCTCAGCCTCGGATTGGAAAGAATCGCGCACAGGTCGGCAATCAGCACCAACGTCAAATACGCCGTACAAAACAGCATGGTGCAGGCTTGAACCAGGGCCATGTCGCGGTTGGTCACGGCATCGACCATCAGGCTGGCGATGCCGGGGTAGTTGAAGATCGTTTCAACGATCACCACCCCGCCCAACAGGTAAGACAGGCTCAAAGCGATGGCATTGGCGATGGGCCCGATGGCGTTGGGCAAGGCATGGCGTAGAACGATCCGAATCTTGCTCACACCTTTGAGTCGGGCCATCTCCACGTAAGGGCTGTCGAGCTGATCGATCACCGCCGCCCGGGTCATGCGTGCCATCTGCGCGACAATCACGCAGCACAGCGTCATCACCGGCAAGGCGTAAGTGCGCATGAATTGCCAGGGTGATGTGATGTCACTGGCGTAGGACAACGCCGACAACCAACCCAGGTTCACCGCGAAAATCAGCACTGCCAGGGTCGCAACCAGAAACTCTGGCACCGCTACCATGGTCAAGGTAAAAAAGCTCAGGACACTGTCGATGCGCCCGCCCCGGCCCATGGCCGAACCGATGCCCAGAATCAACGCCACCGGCACTGATACCAGCGCCGTGGCGGCCGCCAGCATCAGGGTGTTGGGCAGACGCCCGGCCATCAAGTCGCTGACTGGCATGGCGTTGGATACCGACTGCCCCATGTCACCGCTAAGCAGGCTCATCAACCAGTGCAGGTAACGCAACACACCGGGCTGATCCAGCCCCATTTTCAGGCGCAAGGCTGCCACCTGCTCGGGCGTGGCGAACTGCCCCAGAGACTGTTGTGCCGCGTCTCCCGGCAGCACCGCCGTGATGGCGAACACCACCATGGACACAATCAACAAGGTCACGATCGCCGCGCCCAGGCGCCGGCCGATCAACCACAGAGTGTTGCTATTCATCACCCTATCCTCATGCTATGTAACTGCAGCAAAAACCCGACTTTCATCAAGCGTCCAGCCAGACCTGCTCGGCAAACATGTACCCCATGAAACCGCCCAGGGGGTTGGTGCCGTAGCCCTTGACTCGCTGATCGGCGCCATCGATGTTGCTGATGAACACCGGCACGCCAATACCGCTGTGCTCATGCACCAGGGTTTGCATATCTGCGTACATCTTGCCGCGCTTGGCCTCGTCGGTTTCACCTCGGGCTTGTACCAACAGTTGGTCGAACTGTTCGTTTTTCCAGCCGGACTCATTCCAGGGTGCTGTCGACTGGAAGAACTGCGAGAAAAGCATGTCGGCATTGGGCCGCGGATTGATGTTGCCAAAGCTCAGTGGGTGCTTCGCCCAATGGTTGGACCAGTAGCCATCGCTCGGCAGACGGTTGACGTCGAGCTTGAGCCCCGCCTGTTTGGCTGACTGCTGCAGCAGCACGGCGATGTCCACCGAACCGGTCGCAGCCGGCGAGCACATCAGCGGCATAGTGATGCTTTCCATGCCGGCCTTTTTGAGCAGGAACTTGGCTTTTTCCGGATCGTAGGCACGTTGTGGCAGGTCGGCGTTGAAGAAGCGCRCACCGGGTGCGATCGGGTGATCGTTGCCGACCCTGGCGTAGCCACGGAATATCGCCGACTTGATCTGCTCGCGGTCCAGCAAGTATTTCATGGCCTGGGTGAATTCCGGGCTTTGGCCTGGCATCTGGTCCTGACGAATGATCAGGTCAGTGTAGTTACCCGACGGCGAGTCCACGACCCGATGCCTGGTGCTGGCCTTGATGCGAGCCGTTGAGCGCGGGTTAACCTCGTTGACGATGTGCACGTCGCCCGACAACAGGGCGTTGATCCGTGACGGCTCGTCGGCAATGGCGATAAATTCGATCTCGTCCAGATACGGCAAGCCGGGTTTCCAGTAATTGGTATTGCGCACACCAATCGAACGCTCCCCGGGCTTGAACTCCTTGACCTTGAACGGACCGGTACCGATGCCCTGGCTGAAATCGCTCGTACCCTCGGGAACGATCAACATGTGAGAGATGGCAAGAATCGACGGCAATTCAGCATTCGGGCCGCTCAATTGAATCTGCACTTCGTGGGTGCCGACGGCCTTGACCTCAGCGAACTGCGACGCGAGCGGCAGGACCTTGGAACCGGTGATCGGGTCCTTGTGCCGCAACAGGGAAAACACCACGTCAGCGGCGGTCAGGGGCTTGCCGTTGTGGAAGGTCACTTCCTTGCGCAGGCTGATCATCCAGAGCGTGGCGTCAGTGGTTTCAATTCGCTCGGCCAACTCCAGTTGCGGCACCATATGGCTGTCGAAACGGGTCAGGCCGTTGTAGAACATGTAGTGACGCACGTAGTCGGTGGACGACGAACCTTTGGCTGGATCCAGGGTGTCGGCGGTGGAGCTGGACGAGCCTGCAACGCGGATACGACCGCCAGGCTTGCCTTTGCCAGGGCTTGCACCTTCATCATCGGCAAACAGTTTGCCAGCGGCGCCGAACAGACTGCCAGCCCCCACTGCGGCCACCCCTGCCAACCCCAGCATTTGCAATGCATTGCGGCGTGACATGCCGCGATTGAGCCCTTCAAAAACACGCAGACTTTCTTCACCGGTGATCAACTGGGAGTCGATATTCTTTTTATCGTCAGTCATGTCAGTCCAACCTTTCGCAAATGATAAGGCTCAAGTGCTGGCGATTAAGCGCAGCGTGATTGAAACGTAAAAATGAGAAGCAACCACATGAACTCAGTGCAGGTAGTCCTGCAGGCGGTAATACGCACCCACCAGAGGCAGGAACCAGGGTTTGCCGAAATGCCCGGGAATGGCTGGCCAATCGAGTTCGCGCCACGGGTTGGCCTCGACCTTGCCGGCCATTACCTCGGCCATGACCTGCCCCATGTGTACCGACATTTGCACCCCATGACCGCTATAACCCATGGAGTAATAAACCCCTCCATGCTGCCCGGCCCGGGGCAACCGATCGGAGGTCATATCCACGAGACCACCCCAGCAGTAATCGATCTTCACGCTAGCCAGTTGCGGAAACATCTGGACCATCGCCGCCTGCAATACCTTGCCGCTCTTGGCGTCGGAAATGCTGTCAGACATGGCAAACCGGGCACGACCGCCAAACAGCAAGCGGTTGTCCGGCGTCAGGCGGAAGTAGTTACCGATCATGCGGCTGGTGACATAGGAACGCCGTGCCGGTAGCAAGCTGTCGATCAGGGCCTGCGGTAGCACCTCCGTGGCGATCACGAAACTGCCCACCGGCACGATCCGCCGCCGATACCAGCCCAATCCGCCCTGCTGGCACGTGCCTGTGGCCAGCAGAATTTGCGTGGCGTGTAGCGAGCCCTTGGTGGTGTTGACCTGATAGCCGCCAGCGCTGGCTTTCCAGTCCGTCACCGACACGCCCTGAAAGATCGATGCGCCGTGACGTGCTGCTGCTTCGGCAAGCCCGACACCGAAGCGCCCGACATGCATCTGCACGCCGTTGCGCTGCAGCATGCCTCCATGGAACTGGGCCGAGTTGGCTTCAGCACGGGCTTCTTCTGGAGAGAGCAACTCGACGTCGGCGTCGACCTCCCGCCGAATCAATTCGCAGGTGCGCGCCAAACCTTCGTAATGCATCGGTTTGGCGGCCAGCTTCAGCTTGCCATTGCGCTTGAGGTCGCAGGCAATCTGCTCCTGCTCCACCAATGAAACGACGCTCTGTACGGCGCTTTCATAGGCTTGGTAATAAGCACGCGCCTTATCAGCGCCGAGGCTGGCGCTGAGTGCCGCGTAGTCTTGGGCAACGCCGGTGCTGCAGTGGCCACCATTGCGCCCCGAAGCCTCGCCAATCACTCGCCCTCCTTCCAGCACCACCACACTGGCCCCCTTCAAGGCCAGGGCTCGGGCCGCCGCCAGGCCGGTGAGACCACCACCGACGATGGCCACATCGACCTGCCCGGGCAATGCGCCGAGCTGAGCACCGGTGAATTGCGGTGCGGTATCGAGCCAATAGGACTCACTGCCCATGTCTAACCCCTTTTGCCTTGAAGAGTGCCCTGAGACTCAGAGACCGACCAACCCGGGCAATGCGCCGATATCCGCGATCTGGTGGTAGCCATAGACGGCATTCGCCGGCTGTTCATGACCACGAGCAACGAAGGCTTTGTTCTTGATCTTCATGTCGTTGGCCGGCATCAGGTCATAACGAAAGCTCGAGGACACATGCAGAACGTCTTCTGGGCCGCAGCCGAGGTTATCGAGCATGAACTCGAAGGCGGCCAGGCGCGGCTTATAGGCTTGGGCTTGTTGGGCGGTGAAGACTTTATGGAAAGGTGCGCCGAGCTTGTCGACGTTGGACATGATCTGCTCGTCCATCGCGTTGGAGAAAATCACCAGGGGAATCTTGTCGGCGATTTTCGCCAGGCCAGCCGGCACGTCGGCATGTGGCCCCCAAGTCGGTACGGCGTCGTAGTAGAGCTGGCCTTCGCCTTTGTACTCGACACCCCAACGCTTGCAGACCCGCGCCAGGGCGGTCTTGATGATCTCATCATACGGCCGCCAGTCACCCATCACCTGATCCAGACGATAGGCGGAGAAGTCCTTGACGAACTGATCCATTTGCTCAAAAGGGACACGATCGGCGAACAGTTCGCGCGTCATGTTTCCCATTTGAAAGTTGGTCAACGTGCCATAGCAGTCAAAGGTAATAAACTTGGGTCGAAGAAAGCTCATGAGTGCGGTCCTTAATGATTGTTGAGGTCATGACGGGGCAAACAGTTACTCCGCTCTGGAAGCATCGGAGCAACGCTGCATCACGGATTTATTACAACACCAAGAGACCATGCATAAACTGTTAAAAGTATAGGCTGCTTGGTACAAACCACCGTTTTGCAGGGCTTGCTCAGCAGACTTTGCGGGATGCTCCAGACTCGGGCGCTCCAGCCCCTGTTTCTACGCCTTTGCGGGCTGTTATGGTGCGCTGGCAAGCCATGCACAACGCCATGTGCGGCAGTATTCATGACTGGCGGAAGGAGATCGGGGGCATTCGCTGAGGACGCACCCGCTGATTGTGCTGCGAGGTGAGGCGGGGCCAGTCAAGAGTCAATGCGCGTTGGGACAACCTTGCTTCCATTAGCGATAGGCGTGACATGCCGGTCAACGCAACATCTGTACGCGTCGCGACAGCTCTACAAAGGCGGCGCATTGCACGATGCAGCACCACGTCCCTTCCTGCTTGTCTATATGGCCCACCACCGCCACCGATGAGCCTGCGACCGCACTGACTGGTAATGGTCTCATCGAGCTGTCTATCAGCAAGGTTACTGACGAAATCGGGTCAACTTGCTCTCATACAAAGTCAGCCTGGCAGATACGGCAGATTCTCCCTTGCAAACCTCAAGAACAGCACATTTTATCTGGCACGCTTTGTTAGCTTATTGAGAAGACGCGGCATAGCGATGTCCTGGTCGCCACGGCGATGTTCTGGTGATTTCCACGTTCGGCCTGATCTACTTTTCAGCGGCCTTGCCGGGTCGCGAGCCAGACCGCCCTCTGCTGCTTGCAGTGCCTGTTACCGCTCAAGGGAGCCAGTTGGATGACAATACAATCTTCGAATAGCTACAGCGTTGATCCGCAAACGTCTCACAAATTTTATATCAATGGCTGTTGGTCGTCCCCGGCGATCCCGGCAAGTTTGCCGGTGGTCAATCCGGCAACTGAAGAGGTCGTTGCGCAGGTCGCGCAAGGCTCCGCCGAGGATGTTGATCGGGCAGTAGCTGCCGCGCGTGCAGCGTTTGCTGGTTGGTCTGCTACCTGCGCAGAGTCGCGCGCGCTTGTCCTTGGAAAGATCCACGAGCTCATCCTTGAGCGAAAAGAAGTGCTCGCGCAGGCCCTCTCCCTCGAAATGGGTGCTGCCATCGGTTCCGCCCGGGCAATGCAAGTGCCTCTCGCGGCCGAACACGTTCGGGTCGCCCGCGACCTGCTGTCCACTTATCGTTTCCAGACGGTTGAAGATGGAACCGCGATTGAACGCGAACCCATAGGCGTCTGCGGTCTCATCACTCCGTGGAACTGGCCGCTTTATCAAATCACCGCGAAAGTCGCCCCGGCTATTGCCGCCGGATGCACTGTGGTCCTCAAACCAAGCGAACTGTCGCCTCTGAGCGCCCTTCTTTTTGCACAACTGGTCCACGACGCGGGCCTTCCACCTGGCGTCTTCAACCTCGTGAACGGAAGTGGTCCCGAGGTCGGCGCAGCAATCGCTGCGCACCCGGATATCGATATGATTTCGATTACCGGCTCCAACCGCGCGGGCGCGCTGGTCGCACAGGCGGCTGCCCATACGGTTAAGCGCGTCACACAAGAATTGGGAGGCAAATCCCCGAACATTCTGCTTCCCGACGCCGACTTTGCCAAAGCCGTCCCACTGGGCGTGATGTCAGCGTTCCGCAACGTCGGACAATCATGCAGCGCCCCGACACGAATGATCGTACCTAAGGACCGGCTGGCGGAGGTTGAATCGCTGGCAGCCGAAACCGCCAATGCGATCATCGTGGGTGATCCGCGATCGGAAGCTACGGTGCTCGGTCCCATTGCCAACGAGGCCCAGTTCAATCGCGTGCAAGCCATGATCGAGGCTGGCCTGAGTGAGGGCGCAAAACTCGTTTGCGGCGGACCAGGACGTGTGCCGGGTTTTGAAAAGGGCTTCTACGCTCGACCGACAGTATTCTCCGAGGTAGATACGGCAATGCGGATCGCCCAAGAAGAAATTTTCGGGCCGGTGCTGTGCATCATTCCGTATGAAACGATCGATGAGGCGGTCGTTATCGCGAACGATACGGTATACGGACTGGGCGCCCATGTTCAGTCTCAGGACCTTGATCTGGCGCGTGCAGTGGCCTCTCGTATCCGCGCGGGACAAGTGCTTCTGAATTACCCCGCCTGGAATCCAATGGCTCCATTCGGTGGTTACAAACGTTCTGGTAATGGTCGTGAGTATGGTGTCTACGGCTTGGAGGAATACCTGGAAACCAAGGCAATCATTGGATTCGGCGGATCACTTGATAGTACTTCCCGCACCTGGAACTCATTCAAATGTTAGGTACCGTCCAATTCGGCTGGCCGCCGATGCGGGCGCCCATCGCGCAGACCGGTTGAATCCACAGCCAAAAGCGGACGCTTTTCAAACGTCCGCTACGGCTGGATTGTCTTAAGGAAATCGACTAGTCCTCAGCCTTTTTCGCTCAGCCTCCAGGCCGGCCTCGATACTGACGTGCCAGATCCGGCTCATGGTGGCTCTACCCCTTCGATTCGCTGGCACAGATCATCGAGGAAGTCTGCGGCAGGAGCCCCGTTCACGGCCCGGTGATCAAAGGTCAGCGAAAGGCCCATGAAGTCGCGCTCTGATAACGAACCATCGGCACCTCGTTGCAGGCGACGCTGGATGCCTCCCAGCCCGATAATGGCCACCTGAGGGACATTGAGGATGGGCGTGAAGAAACGCACCCGCGACAGCCCCAGGTTGGTCACGGTCACCGTGGCGCCCGTCAGCTCCTTCACCGAGAGCTTCCCGGACAGTGCCTTGTCCACCAGGGCCCGGCGTGCAAATGCCAAGCCCTGCGCATCCAGTTGGTCGGCATCGAACAGTGCGGGCGCCACCAGCAGATCGTCCGGCAGCGGGATCGCCAGACCGAGATGCACCGAACCATGCCGCGTGATTTGGTTATCCTGCAGGGTTGCGTTGAGTCCCGGATGGTTCTTCAGGGAACATACGATCTCAAACAGCAGCAGGTCCTGGAGCGATACCTGGCTACCCGCAGCCTTCAGCTGCGCCCGTTTCGCCTGCAGGTTGGTCAACTCGCATTCAGCGTGATGAGTCAGTTGCGCGGCAGTCTGCAAGCTTTCGCTCATCTTCGCAGCGATCATTTTTCGCATGCCTTTCAAGAGCACGGTGCTACCGGTACGGGCAGCAACATTCTGTATGTGCCCCATGGCTCACTCCACTAACCCGATGGTTGCGCCTTTGACCACCACAGCGTCTTCTTCTTCGAGGATTTTCAGCACGCCGCAAGCTGGTGCCTCGATCTCGAACTGGGCCTTTTCAGACATGATTTCTGCCACCAGGTCGCCTTGACCAACTTCGGCGCCATCACTGACCAGCCAGGAAGTGATTACGGCTTCGGCGTCGCCTTCCCAGAGGTCGGCGGGAATCAGGATTGAGTTGGACATGTTGTTATTCCTCGTTCTTCAGGTTCTGGTAGGCCGCAACGATCTTTGCTGCGCAAGGCAGCGCCCATTGCTCCATAGGCGGTGTGAAAGGAATCGGAATGTCGGGGAAAGCCACTCGCTGCGGGCGCGCCTTGAGCATCCCGATGTCGTGTTCGACGACGCTGGCGATGATTTCGCCGCTCACACCAAAGCTGTGATAGTCCTCGTCGACAACGATGAGTCGGCCGGTCTTGCGCACAGAGGCGATGACGTGCTCACGGTCCAGCGGCACCAGACTGCGCAGGTCCACGACTTCGGCGCTGACACCCTGCTGCTCCAACTGCCGGGCAGCGCGCAGCGCGTGATGCACGCCGGCACCCAGGCTGACGATACTGACATCACTGCCTTCGCGGACCGTCTTCGCCTTGCCGATCTCCACGGTATAGGGTTCCTCCGGTACAGCCACCGTGGCGCCCTTTTCGGTACCCAGCCAGCCCATGCCCTGCAGCGACTTGTGGAACAGGTAGACGACCGGGTTGTCATCACGAATGGCGGCGGTCATCAGGCCCTTGGCGTCGTAGGCGTTGCTCGGCACCACCACCTTCATGCCTGGCAGGTGAGCGAAGGTGCCGTAAAGGCACTGCGAATGCTGCCCGGCGTCGGAGTAGCCGGCACCGGTGGATGCCATCAGCACCATGGGCACGCTGACCTTGCCGCCGGAGAAGTAGGTGTTCTTCGCCATCAGGTTGTAGATCGCGTCCATACAGACGCCGAAGAAGTCGACGAACATCAGTTCGACAATCGGACGCATGCCGTCAGAGGCCGCGCCCACGGCAGCGCCGATGAAGGCGGTTTCCGAGATAGGCGTATCGCGAATGCGCGCGCTGCCGAATTCTTCATGCAGGCCACGGGTGTTGCCGAACACCCCGCCGAGTTGGCCAATGTCCTCGCCCATCACGAAGACGCGTGGGTCGAGGCGCATTTCCTGGGCCATCGCCTCGGCCATGGCGCGGGCGACGGTGAGTTTGCGTTCTTTGATTGTTGCAGACATGTCTGATTTCCTCCGTCGATGGGATCAGTGACTGGCAGCGGCAGGCGCGGACGGCCTGACGATGATCTTCACGTTCTGGTCCTTGTTGTTAACCAGTTCCTCGAAGCCCTGCTCGAGGATGTGTTCCAGCTCGATCCGCCCAGTGATCAGCGGAGTGACGTCCAGGCGGCCGTCGGCGATCAGAGCGATGACATCGGCGAACTCACCGTTGTAGGCCAAGGCGCCAATGACCTGCTTTTCRGTGGCGACGATTTCGAAGAAGTTGAATTCGCTGGGTTCCTCGAAGATGCCCACCATCACGCAGCGCCCGCCCTTGCGAATGACATCGATAGCCAACTTGGCAGTGGTCTTGTGGCCGATGCACTCGAAGGAAACCGCGGCACCATATCCATCTGTCAGTTCGCGCACCGAAGCAATGGCATCGCACTGGCTGGGGTCAAGCACCTCGGTGGCCCCCACCTCAAGCGCCTTCGCCTTGCGCGCCGTGGACATTTCGAGAGCGATGATCCGGGCTGCACCCGCGGCACGGGCGCACATGATGGTGCACAGACCGATGGTTCCAGCGCCGACTACCACCACTGTCTGGCCGAGGAGGCTGCCGGCCTTCTTCACCGCGTGCATGCCAACTGCCAGAGGTTCGATCAGCGCGCCGGCCTCTGCCGGGAAACCTTCCGGCAGGCGGTACAGCAGATTTGCCGGGATGTTGACCAGTTCAGCGAACGCACCGTTGTTCATCAATCCGGTGAAGGCGAGGTTCTCGCACAGGTTGTATCGGCCCTGCTGGCAGAACCAGCATTTGCCGCAATGCTGGCAAGCATCGGCGGCCACACGCTCACCTACTGCAAAGTTCTGAACCCCCTCCCCCACGGAGACAATCTCGCCGCAGAACTCGTGGCCGAGAATGCACTGCCCTTTGAGGCCAGTGAGCGGATGGGCGGTATCAGTGGGAATGAATACCGGCCCGGCCAGGTATTCGTGCAGGTCCGAGCCACAGATGCCGCACCATTGCACACGGATTTGCACCCAACCCGCCTGAGGTTGCGGGGGGCAGGCAACGTCCTGCAGGCGGATGTCGCGTCGGCCATGCCAAACTGCGGCCTTCATCGTCGGTTGTCGGTACATGTCGGTCTCCTTCTTGTCGTTGTTGTGGCGGGCTCCGTTCACACGAACACCATTTCCAGAGCTTCTTGCGGTGCCGGATAGGCACTGTCGCGGGCGAACTGCACCGCAGCGTCGACGCGTCCCCGGGCACGTTCTTCAATGGCGGCGGCGCCGACCTCGTCCAGCACGCCCAGATCCAACAGGCGTTGGCGGTAAGCCGGAATCGGGTCCTTCGCCAGCAGGGCTTGCTTCTCGCCGGCAGGACGGTAGGTTTCGCCGTCACCCATGAAATGGCCGGCCAGGCGGTGAGTTTCGATCTCGATCAGGCTCGGCCCTTCACCGGCACGGGCCCGAGCAATGGCCTCACCGGCCGCGGCGAAGATGGCATCGGCATCGTTACCCGGGACGAACACGCCGGGCATGCCATAAGCGGCAGCACGCAGGTAGTTGCGCTCGATGGCAGTCGAAGAGGCCTTGGCCACCGAGATGCCCCAGGCGTTGTCCTCGATGACGAAGACCACCGGAAGCTTCCACAACGCGGCCAGATTCAGGGTTTCGTGGAAGGCTCCCTGGTTCGCTGCGCCTTCACCCAGGTAGGCCACGGCGACTCCGGACTTACCCTGCAATTGGCGCGATAACGCAGCACCAACCGCAGGGCCCATGCCTTGGGCGATGATGCCGGAGCAGGAGAAGTTCACCCGTGCGTCGAACAGGTGCATATGGCCGCCGCGGCCGCCAGACAGGCCGGTCTTTTTACCGAAGATCTCGGCGACCATCTCGTCCAGGTCTACGCCCTTGGCCACGGCGATGTGGTGCGGGCGGTGGGTGGCGGTAACGATGTCCTCCACCGCGAGATGGGCGCAGACACCGACGGCGCAAGGCTCCTGACCGTTGGACAGGTGCATCTCACCGGGAATTGGCCCATTGGCCATGTTGAATACAGGCGTCTTGCCTTCCATGTAAATTCGTTCGATAGACTCTTCCAGGTAACGGCTGACGAGCATCTGCTCGAGCATCCACAGTCGCTGGGCTTTGCTGGGCGTGGTCATGGGATTGGTTCCTCAGAGGGCGCGCTGGTTCATCAACGCGCCGATGTGCTCGGCCTGGCGCAGGGCCAGGGCGACAATGGTCAGGGTCGGGTTCTGCCCGCCGCTGGTGGTGAACTGGCTACCGTCAGAAACGAATAGATTGGGAATGTCGTGGCTCTGGCCCCATTTGTTCACCACGCCGTCGGAATCTTTGGCGCTCATGCGGTTGGTGCCCATGTTGTGACTGGCCGGGTAAGACGGCAGGCGGATCACCTCGGTGGCACCGACCGCCTCGTAGCACTTGCGGGTCTGCTCCACACCGTGATTACGCATGGCGGTGTCGAAGGCATGGTCGTCCTTGTGCACCACCGGGACGGGCAGGCCGTACTGGTCCTTCTCGGCGCCGTGGAGGGTGATGCGGTTGCTCTCCATGGGCAGGTCCTCACCGCACAACCACACGCCGGACATATGGTCGTAACGCTCCATCCGCGAAGCGAAGGCACGGCCCCAGCCCTGCGGGGTCGGATCGAGGAAGGCGGACATGAACGGCAGGCCGAGGGACAGGATTTCCAGCCGGTAGCCACCGACGAAGCCCCGCGAAGTGTTGTTGTAGGACTCGTCGGAAATGATTCCGGCACAGGTGGTGCCCCGATACATGTGAATCGGCTTGGGCAGCACTGCGTAGATGCCTGCGGTGGTGTGACACATGTAGTTGCGCCCAACCTGACCGGAGGAGTTGGCCAGGCCGTCCTTGAACATCGAGGACTCGGAGTTGAGCAACAGGCGCGGCGACTCGATGGAGTTACCGGCCACGCACACCACTCTGGCCTTCTGGCGCTGCTGGTGGCCCTCGGCGTCGGCGTAAACCACCCCGGTGACTCGGCCGCGGGCATCATGTTCGATGCGAAGCGCCATGCTCTGCGGACGCACCTCACAGTTGCCGGTAGCCTCGGCGCGGGGGATATCGGTGTAGAGGGTCGACCACTTGGCGCCGATGCGGCAGCCCTGCATGCAGAAGCCGATCTGCATGCACCCGGGACGACTGTCATAGGGCTGCGTGTTGATCGCCATCGGGCCGGACTGGATTTCTTTGTAGCCAATGCGTTGGGCGCCTGTGGCCAGGACCTTGAAGGAGTTGTGCCATTGGTGATAAGGCATTCCGGTGCTTGGACCGGTCACGCCCATGTGCTTCTCAGCCTTGACGTACCAGGGCTCCAGCTCCTCATAGCTGATTGGCCAGTCCAGCACATTGGCGCCCTTGATATCGCCGTTCTCGGTGCGCATGCGAAACTCGAAGTCGCGAAAGCGCAGGGCCACGCCGGCCCAGTGCACGGAACTGCCACCCACCGCTTTGACGATCCAGGCCGGCAGGTTCGGGTGGTTGCGCGCCACGTCCCAGCCGCCGGTGGCGATGCGTTTGTCGAGCCAGGAAATCTTGTTGAACATGGCCCACTCATCGTTTTCGATGTCGGACATCTCGTAACGCTTGCCGGCTTCCAGCACCACGGTACGGATTCCTTGCTTGGCCAAGGCGTGAGCCAGGGTCCCGCCGCCGGCGCCCGAGCCAATGATGACGACGACATCGCTGTCGTCCTGGGAGTATTTCGCTGCCATGGGGTTAACCCTCATTGTTGGAATGGATGGAGCCGCGAAGAAAAGACTGATCAGAGCCAGTCGAGGTCGTTGAAGCCACGCGCGATATAGCCACCTTTCTCCACCGACGAGCCCTCGTAGCCAAACAGTGGGAACAGCGTCTTGTTGTCGTAGATGCCAAACATCAGCGCACTGCGGGTTTCGCGGAAGAACGGCGTAGTCTCGATCTCGCGAAGCAGAGCGACGCGATCGTCCTCGCTGACGATCTCTTCGAAAGGCCGCCCCTGTGTGGCGCGGGCGCGCCCCTGCAGGGCCTTCAAGCCATCGTTGACCAGGTCCGGGTGTTTACCGAGCAGCTCGACCAGCGACTTGGCATACGGTGCATCGCCGAGCCGGTCATGGGGATAGATATCGCGCCCCATCTGCAGCAGCCCGGCGGGCAACCGGGGCAACACGTCGTCGGCGATGGCGGTGACGGGAATGAGCTGGCTGAAAACGGCGGTAGCGCCGATGATCAGGGCCGATTGCCCCGAAAGACTGRGGAAGCGCCGACGGCTCAGAGGGCCACTCAGGGGTGAAGAGTCATGCATGGCAGAGCTCCAGGCTTTTGCCGGCACGCCTGTAAGGTGGGAACAGGTGTGGCCGACGTTATTGTTATTAGTCCAGGTGCCTTTTCGGCCCCTTCGATAGTGAAGGGGCAACTTGTGTGCCAATGCCAAAAACAGATCCTAACTTACTGTTTTTAAATGATTTTTTAGCACTCAAAAAAAACATCTTTCGAGCATGACCTGTAAAGCGAAGGCTTTACACCTGTAAGCATCCGTCCAAGCCTTTTACATACGTAAAGGCTGGCGATACCTGAACTGAGTGCGAGATCGCAGCGGCGGCATTGCCGGGCACCGCCAACAAATAAGGGGGACCATTTACCGGTCTTCCGGCGGTGGTCCAGCCGCGATCAACGAGGGAAGTGACAGCGCAGGGCTAAACTCGTAATGTGATTGCAACCGTGCCAGCCCGCCCCCCCACGTGCTGATGCCAAACAAGAACAAGATCGTCACGGGCCCCTCATCCCGTGTCCGGGAGGCCGCATGAGCACCCTTTCGACCCCCAGCCTGCACATCGACACTGTGCTGTCCTACGCCAGCGATAACGCTGGGCACGAGTCCATCATCACCCGGTCCTGGAAGCGTTGTATCCAGGATTACGGTCTGGATCCGGCCAAGCCCGCGCCACYGCGGTTTGTTCCGCGTCAGGTATTGCGGGAACACCAGGACCACGCGGACGAGCTGATCAACGTGGCCCGTGCAGGCGTCGAGCAGCTGTACCGCCACATCGCCGAGCTGGGGTACGTCATTCTCCTCACCGATAGCCGGGGGATCACCGTGCAGTTCCTCGGCGATCCACTGGATGAGGCGGCGCATCGCAAGACTGGCCTGTACCTCGGCGCCGACTGGAGCGAGAACCACGCAGGAACCTGCGCGGTGGGGACCTGTATCAAGGAGCAACTGCCGCTGACCTGCCACCACCATGATCATTTCAGCGCCCATCACATCGCCCTGACCTGCACCGCAGTGCCCATCTTCAATCCTCACGGGCAGCTGCTGGCCGTGCTGGATATCTCGGCATTGAATTCACCACCTTCCAAGGACTCCCAGCAATTCGCCCTGCAACTGGTCAAGCAGTACGCACGAATGATCGAGGATGCCTACTTCCTGCGCCGCTACCGTGAAGCTCATATCCTCTGCTTCGACCGTTCCCGCGAGTTCGTCCTGATCAATCGCCAGTACCTGCTGGCGATTGCCGGGGATGGCAGTCTCCTGGCGGCGAATACCGCGGCCCGTGTACTGCTCGCCGAATGTGGCTTGCAGTTGCCGGAGCGGCCTTCGGCACTGGCGCGCCGGATCGGTATCCAGGATCTGTTCGACTGCGAACCTGAAGACATCTTCGGCATCCCCCGCGCCAGCCCCGACCAGGTACGCGCGTTCCGTACCCACCGTCAAAACGCCCTGTTCTATGCCGCGTTGATGGAGCCCAGCCGAACGCCCGTTGCCCCTCAAGCTCAACGTTCGAGTGAGGAACGCTGCCCGCTGGATGAGCTCTCCGACGATGACCCCGCCATGCGCAAGATGCTCGCTCGCGCCAAGCGACTGTGCAACGAGCCGCTGAACTTGCTGCTCAATGGCGAAACCGGTACCGGCAAAGAACGCCTTGCCCGCGCTTTGCACGACAGCAGCAACAGGCGCAAGGCCCCCTTCGTCGCCATCAACTGCGCGGCAATGCCTGAGTCATTGATAGAGAGCGAACTCTTCGGCTACCAGCCAGGCACCTTCACCGGGGCACGCAGCAAGGGTATGCGAGGGCTGATCCAGCAGGCCGATGGCGGCACACTGTTCCTCGATGAAATCGGAGACATGCCGCTGCATCTGCAGACGCGGCTGCTGCGCGTGCTTGCCGAGCAGGAAGTGATGCCACTGGGCAGCGAAAAACCGATCAAGGTCAATATCCGCGTCATCGCGGCCAGTCACCGTGACCTGCGGCAGTTGATTGAACGAAACGAGTTCCGCGAAGACCTCTACTACCGCCTCAATGGCGCGATCCTGCGCCTGCCGGCGCTGCGCGAACGGGCCGACAGGAACTACCTGATAGAACGCATTTTCAGAGAGCTCTGTGAACAGCGCCAACGTCCCGCACGAATCCGGGGCGACGCCATGAGTGCTCTCCTCGGCTACGCCTGGCCAGGCAATATCCGCGAGCTGCGCAATGCGTTGCAGTACGCGCTGGCCACCGCGGAGACGGATGAAATCACTGTGAACGACCTGCCCGAAGAATGCCTGCCAAGCGTCAATCAAAGACAGGCCAGGAGTTCGGTTCCCGTGCAGGAACAACAGACATCCCACGCACGCGAAATCGAGGACTGCTTGCGCAGGCAACGCTGGAATGTCAGCGCCGCGGCACGCGAGCTCGGCATGTCGCGCCCGACCCTATATCGCTGGATGAAGCTTCACAACATCGTTCCTCCCAACGCCCTGGACAGCTAAACCAATAGTTTCAAACGCCCGTAACCGGCCCGAGCCGGGCCGGCCGGGCTTTCAAGTCGAATCAGTGCTCAGGTGTGCGCGGGTCCCAGAGAAGGCGCGTCACGCCTTTCTCGTAGCCCATCCCGTCCGGGAAACTCACCAGCTCCAGCTGCAACCCCCAAGGCGCCAGGAAGTACACCCAGGTCAGGCCCTTGGCCGGGCCATCGGTGAAGGTCGATGGAGTATCCAGTACCTGCACGCCACGAGACTGCAGGTACTCCACCGCCGCCTCCATGTCGTCCACATAGAACGCCAAGTGGTGCCCGCCGACGTCGCTGTTGCGGGGCAACCGACGACTCTGGTCGGGAGCTGTGTACTCGAAAATTTCCAGGTTGGTGCCATTGCCACATCGGACCATCTGGAAGTCGCGAATAGACGCGCGCGGATGCACATTGAGGTGCCGCTCCATCCAGTCGTCTTCAAAACGGAACTCGCCAAAGGTGAAGTATGGCTCGCAGCCAAGCACCTCGACGAAGAAGGCAACAGCCTCGGACAGGTTAGGCACCGTGATGCCGATATGCTGCATGCCGCGCATTCCCGGCAGAGCGTCATTCAGGTTGTTCTTGTGGGTCATGAGGGTCTCACTTGTTGTTGTACGAGATTGGCCAGCTTCGTGCTGACACATTCCCTGCTGCACACCCAATGCCACAAACTAACCCATTGATTTGAATAGCAGTCACTCCCGCCGTTGGCAGCAGCGGTGTAAAGGCCTTTACAGCTGCAAGGCGTTACAACAGCCACCTCCCATCCTCTCTCGCCCCTGCCAATGGGCCTTGCGCGGGTTGGCCCAGCTCTTGCCTGATGTTTGGGGACATACCCTTGAAAGATGGAGACCTATGGTGGAGCCCCGACACATCGTCACTGGGCCGGGCAAGGTTGAAACCGGCATAAAATTGCGCGGTGCCGAGAAGGTCGCGCGTATACCGGTGAAGATCATTCCGACCGAAGAACTGCCGAATTTACTTAGACAACTCCCCGGCGCCGGCAACCATGGTCAAGTATGTTTTAGCAGCTGCAGCAAACCTTCCACATCAGCTAGCGCTGGAGCATGGGCTCCGGCATGGCGGCAAGATATGGATGCGCAAGCCGCTGAAAATTGCAGGCGCTCTCTCAAGTCCACGATCCCCAGCAACTGCGCAGCCAGCCAACCAGCCATACAAGCGTCTCCTGCTCCAACCGTGTCTTCCACCTTCACGGCAATCGCCGGCTGATCGAGTTGGCTGTCCGGGGTGTGGAGAATCATCCCGTGTTCTCCTCGGGTAAAAAGGATCTGCGCCTGAGGATTAAGAGCGCGAAGCTCATCCATTGCCTGGTGTTCTGTCAGCCCTGGATAAATTTGCCGAAGGTCTTCATCGGAAAGCTTAATCATGTCAGCAAGGGTGGTCATCGTAGGGAAGGTCTGCTCCCGATAATGGCTATCCATTAAATTGCGCCAGTTCGGATCATAGCTAATCCGTTTACCGGCTTTTTTGGCCTGCTGAGCAATTTTAACCAGCCTGTCTGCCAGTGGCTGTCGAGCCAAACTGATGCAGCTGAAATGACACAGCTCTGCATGGTTGATCCATCCTTCGGGCATCAGATCCGGATCAAAAAACAGATCGGCATCTCCAGCAAAAAAGTATCTTGGGGGACGGCTCGATGGAACGATGGCAACCAAAGGATCTCGGTCTACCCGTTGGATAAACCTCATATCCAATCCTGCCACTTCCGACTGCGAAACTATCTCGTCACCCAGTGAATCCATGCTCACCGACCCAGCAAAAGCACTGCTGACACCCAAGCGACTTAGCGCTCGTGCAACGTTCCAGGGAGCACCACCCGGGTAGCCCTTCCACTGTCCGGGAGTGCCTTGGACAAGATCGGTCAGGGCTTCGCCAAACACTATTGCGCGAGGCAATACCATCGTCATTTCCTCAATATTTTGTCGTAGGGAACTGCTGGCTGATCAGATCAGACCGGTAATCACTTACTCAATGCGCTTTGATGAAAGGCAGGGTTTGTTGAAGTCAGAGAAGTTCTCATCGCCAACCTCAAAGCAGATGTTGGCCGAACACGTTCAAATATTAAAACCAGGTTTCCATTTGTATACCGTATTGCCATACACCTCCGGCTTTGAAGTCCGTCATGCCAAAGGAGTCTGTGGTACTGAATTTGTCCAGATCCGAAGACCAGTTCATGAAGCTTGCGAACACTCGCAATTCGGGACGTGTGAGAAGATCTCCAACCTCAGGTTTGAATGTCGGGGCGACAGTGAACTTCCAAAAGTTACCGTCGACCGCATTACGTTGTAGATAGTCCTTCGGGTCGAGGTTCATGGTTTGCCAGCTTATTTCGTAGGCCATCTCGAAATTGCTGTTGATTTTATTGGCCAAACGCACGTTCAGGGTCAGCCAGCGGTAGTCGTCACCCTTGACGTATCTATCCTTGCTCTGTTCGGCCAGCAAGCTGGGGCCGATACGCCAGTCAGGCGCAAGGGGTGTCTCACCGTAAAGTGCCAGACGCAGAGCGCGGGCATCGTCGATGAGTTCGCCATCCGAGCCGATGTTCTTGACCTCGGCTCCCAGACCTTGCCCATAGAGCAGCGCCGTTTTGAAGAAGCCTTCCCTGCCGAAAAAGTTTTTCTGGTGATTGGCCAGCATGCTGTGCAAGCCGGAATCCGCAGGCGTCAAACCCGCTGCATTGGTGCKGGTACCGAAATCGTTTTTCTTTGCGCCGATGCCATTGAACATCCACTGCCACTGACCATCCTCGAAGAACTGGTTGGAGGTCAGGATGTAGCTTTCTACATCGGCACTAAGATCGCCTTGACTGAAATCCCCGTAGTTACGCCCGATCAAAGAGTAGTTCGAACGCCAATTCTTGTTCATCTGCATATCGTAGATTCCACCCCCGGTGCCGGCCAGAAAGACAACGTCCGAGTCCAGCCAGTGGATATCGAAATTATCTCTATCGAATCGCTTGCCTGCCCACAGGGTGGCGTTCTCGAACACTGAATTGCCCTTGAACGCAGCGACATGGTCAAGCGCTGTGAATACCTGGCGCACGTTCAGTTTGCTTTCGTCGGCCGTCCAGTCATTGGTGCTTTCCACACCGTCGGCGATGGAGACCGTGAATTTGGAACGGGTGCCGTTTTGCGCATAGCTTTCTTTCGACAGGTCTATACGCATGTAGGTGTCGTCTTCGTTACCGAGTCGCCCGACTGCACCACCGACTGAACCGGCAGGAGTTGTATAAGGGCCGCCACGACCACCACCCAGCCGATCGTTGATCAGCAATCCGGAGCGGGCGTAGCCGTTGAAGCTGAACCCATCAGTGAGGTGTCCGGTACTGCCCTCTTTCTCCAGGCTTTGCTGACGGGCTTCGAGTTTTGCCAGTCGGGTATCCAAAGCGGGCGCCGAAATTACTGCCGCATTAGACGCGGCGGGCTGCAAGGGAGCAGTGGCGAGTTTGATCTGCTGCAATTCCCTGGCAAGTGCCTGGGTTTGCTGCTCGGCTGCGGCTGCACGCTTTTCCGCGGCGCTGGCACGGGCTTCGAACGCGGCCATGCGTTCTTCCAGAGTCGCGGCCTGAGAGGTTACCGCTGAGGTGCCGAGCACGCCTGCGAGTAGCCAGCTTGATGCTTTCTGCATGTGAATTTCCTGTTTTGTTTTTATTGTGTCGTTCCCGCGACCGGCCATTTTTCGTGAGTTGCGAATTGTCGCAATCGACGAAAAAAAGGATGCCTCATCGCTAATACGCTGCTACATTTGGCGATGTTAACGTTAACTTTTCTAAAAACAAAAATAAAGAGGGCTTTATGAAACAGCTGAAATCTGTCCTTCCAGCAGCACTGCTCACCCTTTGTGTCGGGCTTCCGTCCCTGTCGAGCGCAGCCGATTTAACGATCTCCTGCGGCGCGGTGGGTGCGGAGCTACAACTCTGCAAAGAGGCTGTCGAGGCGTGGTCCAAACAGACCGGCAACCACGTCGAGGTGGTCTCAACACCTAACTCGGCAACCGAGAGGTTGTCGTTCTACCAACAGATCCTCAGTGCGCAGTCCTCCGACATCGACATCATTCAGATCGATATGGTGTGGCCAGGGATGCTGGCCAAACATCTGATGGATCTGCGCGAAGTGCTTCCTGCCAATGCGACCCAGGGCTACTTCCAGGCACAAGTGGATAACGCCACGGTGAACGGACGGCTGGTGACRATGCCGTGGTTCACCGACTCGGGCCTGCTGTATTACCGCAAGGACTTGCTCGAGAAGTACAACCAGCAGGTTCCCCAGACGTGGGAGGAAATGACCGCTACGGCCAGGGATGTTCAGCAGGCCGAGCGCAACGCCGGGAACCCCAATGCCTGGGGTTACATCTTTCAAGGGCGCGCCTACGAGGGCCTGACGTGTAATGCGCTGGAGTGGATCAGCAGCCAACCGCAAGGCGGGCTGGTCAATCCGCAAGGCGACATCGTGGTCAACAACCAGGCCTCAAGAACGGCATTGACCCTGGCGAAAAGCTGGGTAGGAGACATCTCCCCGCGTGGCGTACTCAACTACACCGAGGAGGAAGGCCGTGGCGTATTCCAGTCGGGCAATGCGCTGTTCATGCGTAACTGGCCTTATGTCTGGGCCTTGGTGCAAAGCCAGGACAGTGCGGTAAAAGACAAAGTCGGCGTCGCTCCCCTGCCCCGTGGCGGCGAGACCGGTACCCATGCCTCCACCCTCGGTGGGTGGGGCCTGGCGGTGTCGCGTTACAGCGCCCATCCAAAACTTGCCGCAGAACTGGTGAGCTACCTGACCAGTGCCCAACAGCAAAAACATCGTGCTCTGGCTGCCGCCTATAACCCGGTGATCGAGTCGCTGTATCAGGATCCCGAATTGCTCGCGGCAATGCCTTATTACAGTCAGCTCCATAGCATTCTCAACGATGGGGTCATGCGCCCCGCCTCCATCACTGCCGATCGCTATCCACGGGTCTCCAATGCGTTCTTCGATCGAGTGCATGGTGTGCTGGCGGGCGAGTTGCCTGTGGATCAGGCGCTGGCCGAACTGGAAAGCGAACTCACGCGCATCAAACGCCGGAACTGGTAAGCCACAAGGAAGGAAATCACCATGTCTGTCTCTACTACTGCCCCCTGCGACGAGCTCCTGCTCACCAGGGAAACGCCCGTACAACGTCGCCGAGTACGCGCCGCCTGGCTATTTCTGACACCGATGCTGCTGTGTCTGGCCCTGGTGGCAGCCTGGCCGCTACTGCGCACATTCTGGTTCAGCCTGACCGACGCCAGTCTGTCGGACACCGGTGGCGGATCCTTCATCGGCCTGAGCAATTATCTGTTCCGCAACGGTTCCACCTGGTCGGGCATCCTGGTCGATCCTCAGTGGTGGAACGCGGTGCGCAACACCTTGCATTTCACCGTGGTGTCGGTGGGACTGGAAGTCGTACTGGGACTGTTGGTGGCGTTGCTGCTCAACATCAAGTTCACCGGCCGTTCCCTCGTGCGTGCGATGATTCTGATTCCCTGGGCGATTCCGACCATTGTCTCGGCAAAGATCTGGTCATGGATGCTTAACGACCAGTTCGGCATCATCAATCACATGATGCTGAGCCTCGGCCTGATTGACGCGCCCCTGGCCTGGACGGCCGATGCGGACCTGTCGATGTGGGCGGTGATCCTCGTCGACGTCTGGAAGACCGTGCCGTTTGTCACGCTGCTGATGCTGGCGGCCTTGCAGATGTTGCCGAGCGATTGCTACGAAGCCGCGAGGGTTGATGGCATTCATCCGCTGAGGGTGTTCTGGCGTGTCACGCTTCCCCTGCTGATGCCCGCCTTGTTGGTGGCGGCGATCTTCCGCATCCTCGACTCGCTGCGGGTATTCGACGTGATCTATGTGCTGACCTCGAACTCGTCGAGCACCATGAGCATGTCGGTGTATGCCCGCCAGCACCTGGTGGAGTTCCAGGACGTCGGTTACGGCAGCGCAGCCTCGACGCTGTTGTTTCTGGTGGTTGCGGTCATCGCCATGCTTTATCTCTACCTCGGACGCCGTCAACTGGAGGTCCGCTCATGAGCCCGCGCCTGCTGAAAAAAACGCTGTTGCGCCTCGGGTTCTGGTGTCTGATCGGGGTATTGCTGCTGTATGCGGTTTTCCCTTTCTACTACGCCATCGTGACGTCGTTGAAGCCATCCAGCGCCTTGTTCGAGGTGAGCTACTGGATCGATAACCCCGATTTCTCCAATTACTCGGCGGTACTCCACCAAGCCTCATTCCTGCGGGCCATCGGTAACTCGCTGGTGGTTGCGCTGTGTGTGGTGACGCTGGCGTTGTTCCTCAGCCTGACCGCCGCCTATGCCTTGGGCCGGGTGAAGTTCCGTGGGCGTGGCACGGTGTTGATGATGGTGCTTGGCGTGTCGATGTTTCCCCAGGTCGCCGTGCTGTCGGGGCTGTTCGAAGTGATCCGCGCGTTGGGCCTGTACAACACGTCCTGGGCGTTGATCCTGAGCTACACGATTTTCACCCTGCCCTTCACCGTTTGGGTGCTGACCACATTTATGGGGCAACTGCCCCATGAACTGGAAGAAGCGGCAATCATGGATGGCGCGTCCCCCTGGGTCACGCTGACCCGAGTGCTGTTGCCGCTGCTCTGGCCCGCACTGGTCACCACGGGCTTATTGGCCTTCATCGCCGCGTGGAACGAGTTCCTGTTTGCCCTGACCTTCACCCTCACCGACACCCAACGCACGGTGCCGGTCGCCATCGCCCTTATTTCCGGCGGCAGCCCTCATGAATTGCCTTGGGGGTTGTTGATGGCTGCATCGGTGCTGGTCACCGTCCCACTGGTGATTCTGGTGCTGATCTTCCAGCGCCGAATCGTTTCCGGTCTCACTGCCGGCGCGTTAAAGGGTTGATGCCCAACAAAGACAAGGAACAGCATCGTGATTAAATTGAAACTGGACAACGTGAACAAACAATTGGGCGGCGCGCGGATTCTTCGCGACGTCAGCCTGGAAATCGCGGCGGGTGAATTCGTGGTGTTCGTCGGCCCTTCGGGCTGCGGCAAGTCGACCCTGCTGCGCCTGATCGCCGGGCTGGATTCGATCTGCGGCGGCGACCTGCTGATCGACGGGCGTCGGGTCAACGACCTGGAGCCGCGCGAGCGTGGCGTCGGCATGGTGTTTCAGTCCTATGCGCTGTACCCGCACATGAGCGTCTACGACAACATCAGCTTTGGTCTCAAACTGGCCAAGACTGAAAAGACCAGCCTGCGCGAGCGCGTGCTGAAAACCGCGCAAATCCTGCAGTTGGACAAACTGCTGCAACGCAAGCCAAAGGAACTGTCTGGAGGGCAGCGCCAGCGTGTGGCAATGGGCAGAGCCATGGCGCGTGAGCCGGACATTTTGTTGTTCGATGAGCCGCTCTCCAATCTGGATGCATCCTTGCGGGTGCAGATGCGCAATGAGATCGCCCGGCTGCATGCTCGACTGGGCTCGACCATGATCTACGTCACCCACGATCAAGTGGAAGCGATGACCCTGGCCGACAAAATTGTCGTACTCAATGGCGGTCGCGTAGAGCAGGTCGGCTCACCGCGCGAACTCTATGAGCGCCCGGCGAGCCGCTTTGTCGCCGGTTTTCTCGGTTCGCCCAGAATGAACTTTCTGGCGGCACGCCTGCATGTCCCGGGTAAAACCAGCCTGGTCGATACTCCCGTCCTGGGTATGACCGCCCTGCCCTTCGACAGCTCGAACCTGGCGGTGGACGCCCCACTGAGCCTGGGGATTCGCCCGGAACACGTGTCGCTCAAGGCGGCGCAGGGAACTGCCGGCGTCGTCGTGACCGGGGTCGAATACCTGGGCAGTGAAACCTATGTGCACCTCGATACAGGTCAGGACGAGCCACTGATCTGTCGTTGTGAGGTCAACGCCGGATGGCAGGTGGGCGATCAGGTCGAGCTGCAGCTGGAGTTCGGCAATCTGCACCTGTTCGACGCCGACGGCACTGCCTTGAGTCGCCACCCACAAGCCATTGAAACCCTGCCGGATGACGTCTCTCTACGCTCAGCCCGAGCACGCGCCCTATGACCTTGTCTTTGAATACCATGAGCGATCCAATGTCTTCTTCCCTTGACCTTGCGCAGCGCGCCCTGGGTGACGGCCTGTCTCGCGTCATCCAGGACTATCGACCCGATTATCATCTTGCCCCCCCGGTGGGCTGGATGAACGACCCCAACGGTGTGGTGTACTTTCGTGGCGAATACCACGTGTTCTATCAACACCACCCCTTCGAAGCGAAATGGGGCCCGATGTATTGGGGGCATGCCAAGAGTGCCGATCTGGTCCATTGGCAACATCTGCCCATTGCGCTGGCGCCCGGCGACGACTTCGACCGTGACGGTTGTTTTTCCGGTAGCGCGGTGGTGTGTGGCGATACCCTGGCACTGATCTACACCGGGCACACCTGGCTGGGGGACGTGGGAGACGAACGCTCGATCCGCCAAGTCCAGTGCCTGGCCACCAGCACCGACGGTATCCGGTTCGTCAAGCATGGCGCCGTCATCGAGAACGCGCCGCAAGACACGATCATGCACTTTCGTGACCCCAAGGTATGGCAGGAGGATGACTATTGGTACCTGATTGCCGGCGCGCGTCTGGGTGATAAACCGCTGCTGCCGCTATACCGTTCCACGGATCTGCACGCCTGGGAGTTCCTTGATTATGTGTCCAGTGGCAGTGAGGGCGATGGCTATATGTGGGAGTGCCCGGATCTGTTCCGACTGAACGGGCGCGATGTGCTGCTGTACTCCCCCCAAGGCATGCAACCCGAGGGTTACGAACGGCTCAACAAGTACCAGACCGGTTATCGAGTGGGCCGACTCGACAGCGAATGGCACTTCACGGGCGGGCCTTTTATCGAGTTGGATAACGGCCACGATTTCTATGCCGCACAAACGCTACTGGCCGCCGACGGTCGCCGCCTTGTGTGGGCGTGGCTCGACATGTGGGAAAGCCCGATGCCGAGCCAGGCCCATCACTGGTGCGGCATGCTCGGGTTGCCGCGCGAACTTGAACTGTGCGCCGATCGCCTTTGCGTGTATCCGGCACGGGAGCTGACCGCACTGCGCAAGGCGCCATTGCCGGGCACGTCCTGGTGGGATGGGTCGGGAGCCCGATGGGTGCGGGAAGTGAATGGCGACAGGCTCGAAATCCATGTGCAGCTGGATTTGCTCGGCTGCACCGACGGCCACCTGGGAATCGCTTTGCGTTGCAGCGACGATGGCCAGGAAGAAACCCTGCTCTACTACGATGCATCGCTGCAGCGTCTGGTGCTTGACCGCAGCCGCTCGGGTGCACAAGTCACCGGCCAGCGCAGCGTGGCGATAGATCCGACACAAGAGCGACTGGAACTGCGTGTGTTTCTCGATCGCTCGTCCATCGAGGTGTTCGACGAGAACGGGCGCTTCAGCCTCAGCAGTCGCCTCTATCCGCGGCCCGACAGTCTGGGCGTGAAGCTGTTTGCCAACGGAAGTGGCGGGCGTGTCTCGATTCCCAAGGCATGGCCTCTCGGCTCTGGATGGCTATGAGCGGCGGATGGCTGTGAGCAGCGTCATTCGAGTCGCGAGAAGCCCGGGCCCTGTGTCATGATTCTGCGTCAACCTGACCGGGCTCACCTCGCATGACTTCAGTGAAAGACGTTGCACAGCTGGCCGGCGTGTCCCTGATGACGGTTTCTCGAGCGCTCAATAACCCGGAAAAACTGAGCCCCGAAACCCTTCAGCGGGTGCGGCGCGCCATTGATGAACTGCAATTCGTACCGAGCCTGTCGGCGCGCAAAATGCGCGGCGACAACCTCCAGTCGCGAACTATCGGAGTGTTCGCGCTGGACACCGCGACCACACCGTTCGCGGTCGAGCTGTTGCTGTCCATCGAACAGACCGCACAGCAAGCCGGCTGGAATGTCTTTATCCTCAACCTGTTGAGCAACCCGCCCACCGACCAGAACATCGACCTGATGTTGTCGCACCGTCCCGACGGGTTGATCTTCAGCGCCATGGGGTTTCGCCAGGTATGCATTCCCGAGCGCTTGAAAAGCAAACCCCTGGTACTCGCCAATTGCCTGGCCGGAGACAGTCACCTGGTCAGTTATGTGC
Organism: Pseudomonas sp. P4_C1; assembly: GCF_056402155.1. Taxonomy (NCBI): domain Bacteria; kingdom Pseudomonadati; phylum Pseudomonadota; class Gammaproteobacteria; order Pseudomonadales; family Pseudomonadaceae; genus Pseudomonas; species Pseudomonas sp. P4_C1. The sequence continues at coordinate 15,053 of NZ_JBFUHY010000023.1, read as the reverse complement.
CGGACGACGAATCTGGGCAGTATCGCGCCGTACATCACGCGTTGAGCCAAGGCTATCGGCGCCCTCTGTGTATCAATCTGCCTAAACAGAGTCTGGCCTGGGGCCTGCGACAAAAAGGCCTGCAGCGTGCCTGTCAGGCATTCGGCCTGGCGCCTGACGCACTGCTGCAATACGACCTTTCCGATCATGATGCCTATGGTGAAACCGCAGCCATCCTCGACCGGCACATCATCGAGGGTCGTCCCCGGTTCGATGTTCTGATCTGTGGCAACGACCGCATTGCCTTTTGTGCCTATCAGCTATTGTTGGGCCGTGGCCTGAAAATTCCCGACGATGTCGCCGTGCTCGGCTACGACAACATGATCGGTATGGCTGAGCTGTTCATCCCGCCGCTGACCACGGTGCAACTGCCGTACTACGAGATCGGTCGCAAGGCTGCCCGGCACCTGATCGAGACCCTCGACGTATCGGGAGCCCAGCCAGTTGATTGTCCATTGGTGGTCAGGGCATCGCTATAAGATTCAGTTAATTCGGTGATAGCGCGCCCGCTTGCATTCGATTTGCCACTAGCCTGTCACCGACCGCTCATGGCCCAAAGGGTCAGTCACGACATGCACAAAACCGCCAGAAGTCGTCATTCTTCAGATCTCACCGCCCCTCAGATTGCAACAGACGCTTTCTTGGCGGTTATCAGCTCAGTGAAAATATTCAACTTCTCCTTTCTCCCCATTCAGCAAAACGCATTGGGCCGGTGACCAAACCGACCCAATGCCATACGAGCTGATCCACTTACCGCGAATCGACTAACCCAACGTGTTAAGGCACACCACCTTGGGCTGGGTCATTTCCTCGTAGGCAAAACGCACCCCTTCCCGGCCCAGGCTACCGTACTTGGAACCGCCAAACGGCATCGCATCGAAGCGGTAGTCGGAAGAGTCGTTGATCATCACTCCCCCGGCTTCGATCCTCCGTGCGGCGCTCATCGCGGTAGCCAGATCATTGGTGAAGATCCCGGCATGCAGGCTGTATTCGGGTTCATTGGCCAATGCGATGGCTTCATCGAAGGTTTCGAACAGCTGCAATACCACCACCGGAGCGAAGACTTCATTGCGCCAGAGTCGACTGGCGTGATCGACGTTTTCCAACACGGTGGCGGCGTAACACGATCCTGCACGCCGATGGCCGCAGAGCAATGTGGCGCCCTCTTGCAAGGCCTCGTTCACCACTTGCTCGGCATTCTGCGCAGCTTGCGCAGTAATCATGGGGCCGATATCGGTGTCGGCCAGCAATGGATCGCCGACCACAAGCGCACGGGCCTGGCTGACGAATCGCTCCCGGAACGCTTCATAAATCGACGCCTGAATCAGCAAGCGTTGAGTGCCTACGCAGTTCTGCCCCGCTGCCCAAAAAGCTCCGGACACGCAACTCTCGACAGCGGCCTCAAGGTTGCAGTCGCCCATGACGATTACCGGCGCATTGCCGCCCAGGTCCATGGCCAGTTTCTTCAACCCGGCCGTGCGGGCAATCTGCTCTGCGGTGACGAAACCGCCGGTGAAGGAAATCATCCGCACCTCACGGGCGGCGACCAACGCCTTGCCCAGTTCCGCGCCGCCGGTGGCGACTGTGACCACTGATTCAGGCAAGCCTGCCGCGACCAGATAAGACACCAGTTTAATGGCCGACAATGGCGCGAGCTCGGAGGGCTTGAGAATCACCGCGTTACCGCCCGCAATGGCCGGACCGAGCTTATGCGCCACCAGGTTCAACGGATCGTTGTACGGCGTGATCGCAACGATCAGCCCCAGAGGCTCACGGGAAAACCAGCCCTGACGCGATTCGGAGCCTTCATAAGCGTCGAAAGGCACCACCTCCCCGGCATTGCGCCTGGCCTCCTCGGCCGACAGCTTGAGGGTGTTGACGCAACGCTTGACCTCCTTTTCCGCCTGTTTGAGGGTCTTCCCGGCCTCGTCGACGATCAGCCTGGCAAACACACCGGCATCATGTTCGATGTTGATTGCGGCTTGCTCAAGAATGCGAGCCCGACGATGACGCGCTAACTGCGCGCACGCTCGTGCACCACTGCGCCCAGTCTCCAACAACTGGGGAACTTGCGACGCACAGACATTCGTTACGCTGCCGATGACGGAACCGTCATAGGCGTTAAAGACTTCAATGGGCGGCTCCACGATATCCAGAACCAGGCGCGATAATTTCACAGGCTTACTCCTGGTTGCGTGCAATGGACTGATGGATGCTGACGATGTCCGAGAGCAGCGCAAACGCTGTTTCCGTACGCCCGGCTCCCGGCCCCGAAACCGTCACCGCACCGAGCAGTTCGGAGGTAAACGACACCGCGTTGGTCGCRCCGCCGACACTGGCCAGCGGATGGTCGTTGTTCAACAGCCGCGGTTCGACACTGGCACTGATCGAACCGTCGGCATGGCGCATCGCCGACCCGATCAGCTTCCAGCGCGCACCGTCCTGCCGGGCTTTTTCGATGTCGCCAAGGCTGAGGGACGAAATGCCGCTGCACGTGACGTCACTGACCGTCAGCTTCGCGTCCAGCAGTTCATTCGCCAGGATCACCACCTTGAGGCGCACGTCATGCCCCTCGACATCCGCCGTCGGGTCGGCTTCGGCGTAACCCAGCGCCTGAGCCTTGGCAACGGCCTCGGCAAACCCCAGGCCGCCTTCCATGCTGGTGAGCACGAAGTTGGACGTGCCGTTGAGAATCCCTTCAAAACCGACAATGGAGCTGCCGGCCAGTGCCTGCCGGGCCAGGCGGATAACCGGCGTGCCGCTCATGACCGAGCCTTCGTATTCAAAGGCGACATGCTTGCGTCGAGCCAGTGCCTTGAGCTCGGCGCCGTGCAAGGCGATGGGGCCCTTGTTGGTGGTGACGACATGTTTGCCGCCCTCCAGCGCCCAACGGCAGAACGAAGTTGCCGGTTCACCGTCCACCGGGTTGGTAAACGTGGCTTCAACAATAATGTCCGCGCCGGAGTCCTTGATCACCGCTTCATTGAGGGCTGTGACGTCGCCACCCGACAGTTGCGCCAATGCACCTTTGACTGCCGGCAATTGGGCGAGCACATTGGCGTCCAGCCCTTCGCGGCCAATCACCGAACCGAGAAACAAGTCAGTCACACCAACGATTTTCAAGGTGAAACCCAGTTCTGTTTTCCACTGTTCGTTGCGTTCGGCAATCAGCTGAGCCAATGCCCGGTTAACACCACCAAAGCCAACCAGCGCCAATTTGTATTCAGTCATTTTGTTATGCCCTCGATCCGGGGAATGGGTTGTTGGGCACTAGGTTAGGGCTGGGCCCAGGGCAGTGAAATAGGCCAATTTGCTCTATTTTATGGGCGTTTTGACCAGTGTCAGGACAGAGTTTCGGAATCGGGTAGGAGTGAGCTTGCTCACGATGGCGGTCTTACATTCAACATCAATGTTGACTGTTGTGGCCTCATCGCGAGCAAGCTCGCTCCCACAGGTTTTGGGGACAGCTCGCGCCACCGATTTGGCCAAAGCTACCCGATGGTGCATCAACTGGTGGATCATCTGGAGGGTGGTGACCGCAATGCCCTGCTGGGCATTTCCAACAGCGTGATGCTCGCAGAAATCACCGCGAACCGCGTGCTTGATCAAATCGAGCTGGCCGCATAAACCCGCCTCACCACTGCCCCCTGTGGGAGCGAGCTTGCTCGCGATGGCGGCGTGACAGTCAATAGAGATGTTGGATGACAGGGCCTCATCGTCGGAACGCCGCCCGGAGCAAGCTCGCTCCCACAGGGATTGTGGCCGGCCGTGGGATTGGCGGTCACTGAAGATCAAAACTGTRGGAGCGAGCYTGCTCGCGATAGCGGTGGGGATATGGTTGCTTTTGCCCTGGCAACGTTGGGATGAAACGGGTGAGAGTGCCATGCCTGGCGCACGCATAAAAGCCAACACAGGTTGGCTTTTGGCGGTACGAAAAATGGGCTACACGACAGACGACAGCACAAAGGAGGTCACGGTGTTTTCCACCCCGGGCAACGCGGCAATTTCAGTCCAGACCTTGTGCACCCGCTGCGGGCTCGCAGCGCCCACCCGCAGCATCAGGTCGAATTCACCGCTCATGACATCGCACTGGATGACTTCCGGAATGGCCCGTAGCGCTTGCAGCACTTCCGCCCCCCGCATCCGGTCGTAGCGGTAAACGAAAATCACCGCGTTGATGTTCGAAGTGGCTTGTCGCCCCTCCCCCGTGCGTACCGTATATCCCTGTATTACCCCGTCGCGTTCAAGTCTTTCTATACGTTGGCGCACCGCATTGCGTGACAGATTGACCTTGGCTGCCAGCTCGGCATGTGCAGCCCTGGCATTGAGCTGTAGTTCCGCGATGATGTGTTCATCGAGGGGGTCCAGAATTCGCTTCACTTGGCCTCCTGTTGTCGCGCCTTCACAGCGCGCCGAGCAGCTCATGGATGGTATCGAGGTCGTCCGGTTGAATCCGGTAAACCTGCGCCTGTCCTTGCGTCGCGACCTCAAGTTGCGGTCCCGCCACACTGATGCCCAACTCGCCAAGCAGTGCCGCCGACTTGACCGGCGAGATTTCCCCCAGGGTCACCATTGGCGCCACCAGGCTTCGCCGATACAATCGGGCGGCCAGCACGCCAGTGGCTGTATGCGGGTCGATGACGTATCCCGTGTCGCGATACAGCGAGGTGATTTCCGTCAGCGTCTGCTCATCACTGACCGCGTAGGAGTCGATGATCATCCGCGCCTGCAACCAGAATTCGTTGGCGATGACCATCTCGCCGCTGGACTCGAACCCCTCCATCAGCGCACACACCGCCTGGTCGTCACGCCCGTAGAGCTCCCAAAGGAAGCGTTCCAGATTGGAAAAGATCGACAGGTCCATGGCAGGCGAAAGCGTCTTGTTGGCTCGTGACCTGCTGTAGTGGTTCTTCTGAAACAACTGATGCAACGCGTCGTTCTGGTTGGTCGCAACAATCATCTGGGTGATCGGCAGGCCCATTTTTTGCGCGATGTAGCCGGCATACACCTCGGCAAAACTCGCCGCCGGCACACTGAAACCGATCGGTCGCTGGCCGCCTCCCAGTTGCAACACGGCGTGGAAGTAAAACACCAGTTGCGCCAACACACTGACCCAGTTACTCGAGTTGAAACTGATCGCCTCGTGCTGCGTATTCGGCCATTCCCGGAACAGCCGGGTGACGATGGTCTGGCACTCATCGAAGCTGCCATTCACTGCAAACTGATGAACCCTTGGGTGCGCCGCTGCTTGCAGATGCTGGAGTTGGTCCAGGGGGACGCCCTTCTCTGGGTAAAACACCACCACGCAGGTGTCCTCGCAGTGCTTGAACGCCTCGATGGCCGCCAGCCCGGTATCGCCGTTGGTGGCACCGATCACCACCCCGCGACGCCCGCGCTTGCGCAGAAAATACGGCACCAGCCGCGCCTGCAACTGCGCGGCAAAATCCTTCGAGGAGCGAGTCGGGCCGTGGAACAGTTCCAGCACCCACTCGTTACGATCGACCTGATGCAAAGGCGCCAGGGAACGGTGGCTGAATTGACTGCCAGCCTCTTTGAGCAGGCGCTTGAGGTCTGTCTCGGGGATCGCCTCCCCCACGAACGGACTGATCACCCTGTAGGCCAGTTCGTCATAGGGCAAGGTCGACCAGTTGGCGATGTCCTGCGCTTCAAACAGCGGCAGTTCAAGCGGTACGAACAGCCCACCGTCCTCGGCAATGCCAGACAATACGACCTGTTCGAAGTCGACCTGCACGGCCGAATTTCGGGTACTCACATAACGCATGGTTGGCTCCGGCCATTCATTTGAAACGATGTGCCTGCTCGACCAGCCAGGTGGAAAACATCACTGCGTCGGGGTGCTGCTCGGCCCCGGAACCGCGCACAAGGTAAAAAGACTCGCTGGCTTCGATACGCTGGGTAAAGGGTTCGACCAATCGTCCGTCCTGAAGCATCTCCTCCACCATCGAGGACCGCGCCAGGGCGATCCCCTGCCCTAACTCGGCCATGCGCAAAGTGCAGATCAATGTGTCGAACTGCATGCCGATCGAGGAGTCGACGGTGTCCGCACCGACCATGTTCAACCAGTAACCCCAACCCTCTTCGTAACCCAGAACATGCAACAGCGGATGGTGCGACACGTCCGCCGGGATCGTCAGCGGCGACTTCGCCATCAGGTCCGGCGAGCAGACCGGAAACAACGTGTCCCAGGTCAGGCGCTGCGACACCAGGCCGGGCCATTGACCGTGGCCCCAGCGAATCTCCATGTCATCCTCACCGTCCAGTTCCTTGACCCAGATATTGCTGATGTAGCGGATATCGACATGCGGATGCGCCTGGCTAAACCCCGCCAGCTTGGGTGCCAGCCAATGCACGAAGAACGCCAGGCTGCCACGCACCTTGATCGGCCGACGTTTGTGCTGGCCAAAAATCTCGTTGGTCCCCACTGCCAGTCGCGTGATCGCATCCTGCACCACCGGCAGATAAGCCTGGCCTTCCTCGGTCAGCCCCAGGCCACGGGGTAAGCGCTTGAACAGTGCCACCCCAAGATGACTCTCCAGTTGGCGGATCTGCTGACTGACCGCGCCCTGGGTCAAAAACAGTTCTTCGGCGGCATGGGTGAAGTTCAAACAGCGGGCAGACACCTCGAATGCCCGCAGCCAGTTCAATGGGGGTAGCGTCTTTTGCTTCATGGCTTGAACCTCTTGGACGCCCCCTCCACCGAGCACGCTTGCCCATCCCGTCGACGCTGACTAGAACGCGTCGGACGGTTGTGCCAAGGGGGCAACCGACAAGCGTCGCTCGCGGCTTTTGCGGGTAATGTAATACACGAAATAGCACCAGGCGATGAAGGGCAAACCGAAGTACAACGCCACTCGCTGCTCCGGATCGAAGGCAATCCCGACACACGCCAGACTGCAGCAGACCAGCGCTCCCAACGGCACCCATGGATAACCCCGGACACGGAATTTCAAGTCGCGGATGTCACCGCCGTTGGCCACATAGTGACGGCGGAAAGCAATCTGGCTCGCAGCGATGCTCATCCAGACCACTACGACCGCCAATCCGGAGATCGACACCAGTGCCAGATAGATGGTGTCGGCGGCAAACACACTGCTGAGCAACGAGGCAGCCCCACCCGCCATGCTGATGATAATCGCGTTGAGCGGCGTGCCCATGCGCGTCAGTGCCGAGAATCGCTTGGGCAGGTGACCCTGGTCACTCAGCGTCCAGATCATCCGTGACGCGGCATACAAACCGGAGTTGGCGGCCGACAGCAAGGCACTGATGATCACGAAGTTCATGATGTCTGCCGAATAGGGAATCCCGATGTAGGTGAACACAGTCACGAATGGACTCTCTACCAGGCCGGCCTGCTCTCGAGGCAATAGTGTTGCCAGGACAAAAATGGTCCCTACGAAAAAGATCGCCAGGCGCAGCACGGTCGTGCGGATGGCACGCGGCACGTTGCGCTGCGGGTCTTTGGTTTCCCCTGCGGCAATACCGATCAACTCAGTGCCGGAGAATGCAAAAGACACCGCCAATAACGTCATGGCTATCGGCATGACTCCGGTAGGAAAAAGTCCTTCGCGAGTGAAGTTGCTCAACCCGATACTGTGGCTCTGCTCGATGTGCAGCAAACCGAGAATCGCGCCACCGCCAATCATCAAAAACACGATGACGGTCACCACTTTAACCAGAGACAACCAGAACTCGGTCTCAGCGAACAGGCGCACCGAAATCACATTGGTCAGAAACACCAGACCTGCAAACAACGCACTCCAGATCCATACCGGTGTATCCGGGAACCAACGCACCATCAAGATACCGGCGGCGGTGAATTCAGAACCGATGGCCACCGTCCAGGTCAGCCAATACAGCCAGGCGACGGTATACCCGGTACCGGGCCCCAGAAAGCGGGTGGCATATGTACTGAACGAACCGGTTTCCGGCATCTGTACCGCCAGTTCGCCCAGGCACATCATCACCATGTAAACCATGAGCGCGCCGATGATATAAGCGATCACCGCACCCAGAGGACCGGCCTGGTTAACCGTATATCCAGACGTGAGAAACAGCCCGGTACCGATGACGCCACCTAATGCCAACATGACAATATGCCGTGTTTGCATTTCCTGTTTAAAACCGGAACGCGAGTGAAATTGTTCTTCTTTTATGGACATGGTTGCTCTCATGAAAGTTATTAGGGCGCGAATTAACGTCTGCGATGACTGACTGGGCAGAGAAAAAACAGATCGCCACTAAGTTTTATTATTATTCCACTTCATGAACGCCCCACTCACATCCTTGCAGTGAGGTTTAACGCTAACGCTTCAGCTTGCAACTTCGGCGCAACTTTCATTGATTGAAAGCTGCGTGTTTGATGGTGCGGGTTCGTTGCCCGCCCCCCTGACAAATGCGAACGCCTGTTTCAGGTCGTCGAGCAGATCGTCGGTGTCTTCAATGCCGACAGAGATCCGCACCAGCCCTTCGGAAATACCCAGGGCCAGGCGTTCCTCCAGCGTGTTCTCGACATGGCTGGTGGTGCGGGCCGGACCGTAGATGGTTTCCACCGCACCGAGATTGCCCGCGCAATGGGCGAATCGCAGTCGTGGCAAGAGTACCTTGACCGTGTCCATGCCGCCCGCCACCACAAAGCTGACGATGGCGCCGAAGCCGGACATTTGCGCACACGCCACCGCATGATTCGGATGGCCTGGCAAACCGGGATAATTGACCGACTCCACCAAGGGTTCGACGCAGAGGTACTCGGCCAGTGCGCGGGCACTGCGCTGCTGCTGACGCATGCGCAGCACCAAGGTTTTCATGCCGCGAATGATCATGTAGGCGGAGAACGGGTCGAGCGTCGCACCGTTGATTTCCCGGTAATGACGCACCTTGTCCATCAGTGATTCACTACCGCACACCAGGCCGCCAAGCACGTCGCCGTGGCCGCTGAGAAACTTGGTGGCACTGTGAATGACCACGTCCACACCCAGTGCCAGCGGGTTCTGATTCAATGGCGTGGCGAAGGTGTTATCCGCCACCACAATGGCACCGACACGCTTGGCCGCAGCCACCAGACGCTCGATATCGAGTATTTTCAGCGTCGGGTTGGTTGGCGTTTCCAGATACACCAATTGGCAACCTTTGGCGATTTCGCGTTCGATTTCTTCGTGATCGAACGTCTCGCACAACGTCACGTTCACACCGGTGCGTGGCAGGAACTCTTCGAAAATCTTGTTGGTGCCGCCATAGCTGTCCCTGGTCGAGACCACCCGATCGCCATGGGCCAGGAAGGTGTAGAGCACGCTGCTGATCGCCGCCATCCCGCTGCTGAAAGCCACGGCTGATTCGGCCAGTTCCAACTCGCAAATCTTTGCCTCGAGGGTCTCGACTGTCGGGTTGCTCATGCGGCTGTAAATAAAGCCGGGCGCCTTGCCCAACGCAACGTCGTACCAGACATCGATGTCGTCATAACCATAGGCGGCACTGACCACGATGGGCGTTTGAGTGGCGTTGTAGGGATGCCTGACCTGCTCCCCGCCCCACACGGCACGGGTTCCCGCACCTGCATTAACAAACCCTGCGTTGTCTGGTTTTTTATTCATAAAGACTACTCGCACTGAGGGTGGCGAATGTTGAGTCACTCACCGGATCTGGCGGCCAATATAGTGAAAAGCAGCGCCGCCGAGAAACGATGTTATCGGTGCCAAAGGGCCGCTTTTTTTAATGGCTGTGATTGCGTGGAGCCAGGTCGATTGCAACCTTTCACCACAAGGCGGAGCACGGCGGCTGGAGCGAAACGATCTCTTTCGCCGCCTGCTTGAGTTGAGCGCCATCGAAATTCGACACACCGATGACGTGAGTTTTTCCTTGATCGCGCGCGACTGCCAAAACCCCGGCATCAACGGCGAGTGCAAAGTTTTCCCGTGTTGATATCCGGCACGGAGGCGGCGCGATCAGGGTAGAGTGCAGTGCCGACGAAACAATCCTGACCAGATATCAATGCAACTGATGCCGAAAAGGTAAGTCCGGACCGTTTTTACCGCAGGTCAGGGCCGCGGCGCTGACGGCAAAGTCGAGCATTGCGTCGATCTGTTCACGGCTCAAGCGTTGCAAGCCCTCCACCGAATCCAGTTGCTGCTCAGTCAGCCAAGCAATCAATGCCGCTTGGAAGGTGTCACCGGCGCCTACGGTATCGACTATCGCCACGGCACGGGCCGGCACCGACCAAGTGCCATGACGGCGGCTGAAAACTGTCGCGCCCTGACCGCCACGGGTGAGGAATACCAGTTGGCAGCGGTGCTCCAGCCAGCCCTCGATCACGCTCTGCGGATCACGCTCTGGGTAGAGCAGGTTCAGGTCTTCGTCACTGACCTTGATCAGATCGGCATGTTCGACCAGAGCGCCGATACGTTCGCGCCACAATTCGATATTCGGCTCTGGGTTGAGTCGCACGTTGGGGTCGAGACTGATCAGGCGTTTGCCACTTTCCCGGCAGACCAGAGCCAACAGGGTATCGGCAATCGGCTGCACCACCAACGAGAACGAGCCGATATGCAGCCCTCGCACCTCAGCGCCCAACTCAGGCAAATGCCCCGGCAACAGCTGACGATCAGCGCAGCCTTCGCCGCGAAAGCTGTAATGCGGCGAGCCATCGGCACCAACGGCGACCATGGCAAGAGTGGTCGGTGCGTCGAAGTCCTGAAGGTAATCCAAACGCACGCCCTCCTCCTGCAATACTTGCTGTAAACGCCGGCCCAGATAGTCGATGGACAACCCGGCAAACAACGCCACGTCGATACCCAGGCGCCGCAGCCCGACGGCGACATTGAACGGTGAACCGCCGGTAATGGCCTTGTAGTTTATTTTTGAAGCTTGAGCTCCGGGGTCGTTTTCACTAAAAAAATCGAACAGCGCTTCGCCACATACCAGATACATAGTCGTTTGCTCTTTAATGGTTCGCTACAGGTTGTTGATAGCGTTAATTGGCCTGTTGATAGGCAGCCACGCCGGCTGCGACACTCTCGTTCAAGGAGAAGAAGCAGGTTCTTCATCTGTGATCGTGAAGTCAGCTCTACTGCTGGCCGAAATCACAAACTCGGCATTCGGAAGGTCGTTGCAATGAACTTTTTCATAGGCAGTAGACTCATCGAACCCGAATGATCGCCATCGATCAAGCAGTCGCGTCTCCAGGGTTTTACGGTCAACCTGCAGCATAATGGTGGTGTCAAAACAGTCCTTTAAGGACGACCATGGGGCAAGATTCAATAGAAGGTAGTTTCCTTCCACGATGAGATATTTCACGTCAGAGGAAACCAATCGTCCTGCGGCACGGGATATCTCCAGGTTACGATCGAATACTGGAACGGCAACCGTTGGTTCGTTGTTCGCACGAAGCCGCAGCAGCAGACTCCTGAAGCCACCCACATCGAATGTTTCGGGGGAGCCCTTACGGTCTAAAAGGTTCAAGGATCCAAGAACCGCGTCATCGTAATGAAAGCCATCCCCGGGGATGACCGCTGCACTCCCCGGCATAATACGATTAAGGGCCTCTACCAAGGCCTCAGAGACGGTGGACTTACCGGCACCAGGTGGCCCCGCCAGCGCAACGACAATTCGATTACCAGGCAGAGCCTTGACGTAGTCAAGTAGCTCTATGCTTACTATTGTGTTTGCGTTGGAAAACATGCCAGGTTTCTCGTCAGCAAGCGTCGTTCACGCCCCCATACCGAGATACGTGGAGCTTGAACAATACTTATGGATACATAATGACAACAGGATCAACTGAATCCTTAGCGAGCACACCTCTAAGAGGCCAATAATTGRAGCACATCCATGGGCCTGATACTTAACCAGAGCCACCGGAAGATCATTAAATTCAGGCTGTTCGGCTACTACGAGTACCTCGCAGCAGCCATTACCCGCATTCCAGATGTGGCTGGATACCCCTATGCCACCTGACTAAACCGCATATTAGTCATTGGTCAGCTTGCCAACCTTTGTACTCCATAACATTAGCTCGGGTTACAAGTGAGGGTTGAAGCAGTACCGTTGTGCTCTCCAGGGATTTGCCATTCAGCAGGTCGTTACCCATCGTTACGGCCTGTTGTGCCTGGCCCCAAGGGGACTGAGAGGCAGAAGCCTGGATCTGTGTATCGCTTTTGAGTGCTGTCTCAATATCGGGAGCCCCATCCACCGATGCGATAATGATGCCTTTACGCTTGAGTTGTTTTGCTGCCAGGTCTGCACCTATGGCTTGGGGATCATTGATAGCGAACACCGCGTCGATTTTTGCAAAGCGAGTCAGGTCGCCTTGCATCACGCTGTAGCCACCTTCTCGCGAGCCTTTGGCATCCTGATTATCGGACAGTACCTTGATATCAGGTGCCTGTGCGAAAACACTCTTACACCCATTGACACGATCCAGGACTGCTGAAGTCTGCGTACCATTCTGGATAATAACGTTACCCTTGCCACCCAGCTGCTCGGCAATGTACTGACAGACTATCTTGCCGGCTTCAACGTTATCTGTCTGTACCGTGGCGTTGGCACCCTGCACCATGACATCAACCCCCACAACCACTATGCCGGCCTTTCTGGCTTTGGCAATCGCAGGTGCAATCGCTACAGGGTCGACGGCATTGACAAGAATCAGGTTTACGCCCGACGAAATGAAGTTATCGATCTGGGTGAACTGCTTGTTTAGATCGTAGTCGGCCGAGACTGAGGTGAATTTTGCGGCGGGGTTGATCTGCAATGCCTGCGCTTTGGCGCCATTTACCATCGCTACGAAATACGGATTTCCCAGCGAGCCAACGGTTATCCCGACGGATTTCAATTCTTGCGCTTGAGCGGTATTAAATGCCAGGAGTGCACAAGCAGCGGCCAATATTGTTTTTTTCATGAGCACAGTCTCTTATTGTTGGAGTATTAGAGGAGTTTTATAGAGTTCAGGTTCGTGCGCCGGCCTGCCGAAAACGATCGAGTGCTACCGCCCCGATGATGACGACACCCTTGATGATGTATTGCCAGATATCCGAAACGCCCAGCAATATCAGACCGTTGGAAAGTGTCGCGATGATCAGGGCGCCAATCAGCGTACCGACGATGGTGCCGACGCCGCCGGTGAAACGTGTGCCACCCAGGATGACGGCGGCGATAGCGTCGAGTTCATAGGACTGGCCCATTTGCAGACCGTTGGCCGCCATCAAACGAGCGGAAGTCATGATGGCCCCCACACCTGCCAGCAAACCGGATATGGCGTAAACGAAGAGCTGGACTTTCCAGACCTTGATTCCCGATAACCGCGCGGCCTCAGGATTGCCACCCACTGCGTAAATCTGTACGCCTAAAACCGTCCGGCGAAGAATGAGCCACGAAAGAGTCACCACTACCAGCGCGATGACAACCAGCCATGGCACCCCGAACAACGTATCGTTTCCAATGAAGGCAAATGACAAGTCGGGGTTGAACACCGTTTTGTCTTCGCCGATGAGGCGTGCGATCCCACGCATCGCCGTCAATCCGCCCAGTGTGACTATAAACGCAGGCAGCTTGCCAAAAGCGACCAATACGCCATTGACGAGCCCGAGCAACAGGCCGATTCCAAGCCCCGCAGGGATGGCCAGAGAGGACAATCCGGGAACTTGCGATACCAACAGCGCCACTACCGCGGAAACAGCCAGGATCGAACCCACTGAAAGGTCGATGCCCCCGGTCAAAATCACGAAAGTCAGACCGGATGCCAATACCACATTGATAGAGGCTTGTTGGCTGATGATCGAGAAGTTCTGCGCCGAGAAGAAGTTGTCGCTCATCAGGCTGAAGCCCACACACAGGAGCAACAATACGGGGAGCATGCCCGCTACCCTCATCAGTTGGCGCATTTTTTCCTGTGCGCCAGGTCCGGCAATGTTCCGCGTATTGGGTGTGATGAAGTCACTTGCTACTTTGCGTTGCAGTGGGGAAGTCATTGAACTAAGTCTCCGTTGGCTAGAGTCAAGCTGTCGCTGCCTGTGGCAAACGCGATAATGGTTTCGGGTGTGATATCAACACCGCTGCGGCCACCGAGTTCGGCGACAAGTTTCCCTTCACACATGACCAATACACGGTCAGCGATACCAACAATCTCTGGCAGTTCACTTGAAATCATCACTACACAAACGCCGGAGGCGGCCAATGCATTGATTATTTTATATATCTCTGTTTTGGCTCCAATATCGACACCCGAGGTGGGTTCGTCCAGGAACAGCACTTTGGGCTTCATCTCAAGCAGACGAGCCAGCAAAACCTTTTGTTGGTTGCCTCCAGACAGCGCGCCGACATTGATGTCTGGAGATGCTTTGATATTGAGTGCCTGAATGGCTTGTTCGGTGCGTCCGGTTCCAGCCGTCCGGTCCACAAAACCCGTCAATGAAGCATCATTTCCCAATACACAAACATTGATATTGTCGTGGACACTCATATCGAGAAAGAGGCCCAAGGCTTTACGGTCTTCTGTCAGATAGGCGATACCTGCATTGCCTGCATCGCGAGGGGAGCGTATGGCTACAACTTCGCCGTCCAGTTCAATGTGTCCACCCGAGTATGCATCGACACCTGCAATTAATCGGGCAAGTTCTGTTCTCCCTGAGCCCACCAGCCCTGCAATCCCGAGAATTTCGCCAGCATACAGATCGAAACTGCAATCTCGAATTTTTAAACCATCAGTAAGGTGGCGGACACGTAGTACCGGTTGCTCGTAAGAACACGTAGCACGCTCATGGGCATAGAAACCGGAAACATCGCGACCCACCATCATCCGGACCAGGGTTTCAGCCGATAGCGTGCCACGGTCCAGCGAACCCACGTAACGGCCGTCCCGGAGCACCGAAACAAAATCGGACAATGCGTATATCTCAGCCATTCGATGGCTGATATAGATGATCGCGACACCGTCATCACGTAACTGGCGAATCAACCTAAATAGACTTTCCGTCTCTTTTGAAGACAGCGGCGTTGTAGGCTCATCC
>NZ_JBFUHY010000022.1:0-74813 GCF_056402155.1 Pseudomonas sp. P4_C1 | reverse complement strand
CCAATGAAACAAGGGACATCAGCTCAACGATGGTCGAAAACAACAGCTCACGCGGGTACTGGCGTTGACGGTGTTCTTCAAACACCTGATCAACCCATTCGGCAGGAACAGCCTGCTCCAGTATCAATTTCGTCATGACACTGGCCGGTGTCTTTTTTTCAAACCGCGCTAGAACTTCTGCCCACATCGTTTTCGTCACCCTGACTGGAGTTTTAGGGGATTCTAAACGAAGACCTTGAAAGGGCTGGCTGTAAGAGCGGAACCCTAAGCCGCCGTTACCGCAGAAACGGATATGCACACCCTCAAAAATCCATGTCGCCTGCCAAGCAGCCATCGCGAGCAAGCTCGCTCCCACAGGGTTATTCGATCAGCGTTCAGCGGATGGTTTCAGCTAATATGCCCCCCACTCGAACAAGAACAGGGCTTGCCGCGATCCATGTCGGAAAAAGACACCATCTCCATTCAACTGGTGCGTGAAGCACTGTTGCAAAGCTGCGCGCCGGGAATCGCCACGGACGAGGTGTTGATCAAGGTTGGCATCGCCCCGCAGCTGTTGGGCAACACCGGCGCCCGCGTTCCGGCCACGGCTTATGCGCGCCTGTGGCGGCTGCTGGCACGGCGCGGGGACGATGAGTTTTTTGGCATGGACCCACGCAAACTGAAATCCGGCAGCTTTGCGTTTCTGTGTCGCAGCGCCATGCACCAGCCCAACGTGGCGGCGGGACTGGCCAGCGGCCTGGCGTTTCTGTCGTTGATCCTCGAACACCTGCCGGCGCAGTTGGTGCGCCAACAAAGCCTGGCGGAAATCGTCCTTCTCGAGGACGACAAAGACCCGCGTCGGGCCTTCACCTATTTCACTTACTGGATGATCGTGCACGGCGTGGCCTGCTGGCTGGCAGGGCGGCGGATTCCAATCCTGGCCATCGAACTGCGCTGTGCGAAGCCGGATTTCTGCGATGACTATCAGGTGATGTTTTCCGAGAACCTGCGTTTCGACCGTCAGCGCACGCGGATGATTTTCTCCGCCGATTACCTGGATTTGCCAATCAAGCGCAGTGCGGAAGAGCTCAAGCGATTCCTGGCCCATGCGCCGGCGAACATTCTGGTCAAGTACCGCGATCCGCAGAGCCTGGCCAGTCGCATCAAACACGATCTACGCCATCTGCCGGCCGAACACTGGCCGGAAACCGAAGTCCTGGCGCAACGCCTGTGCATGTCGGCATCAACCCTGCGCCGCCGACTGGCCGAAGAAGGGCAAACCTATCAAGGCCTCAAGGACGGCGTGCGCAAGGAGCTGGCGATTGTCTGGCTGGCCGAGCCCGCGATCAGCTTCAGCGAAATCGCCACGCGGCTGGGGTTCGCGGATGTCAGTTCGTTCTACAAGGCGTTTCGCAAGTGGTCGGGATCGAATCCTGGGCACTACCGTAGCCTGATTCTCAATGACGCCGAGTGAATTCAGCGGCGCAACGGTCATCTCTTCGCAGGCTAACGGCTGCCAGTGGTCGATCCTGGCAGTTTGAGTATGCCACTGTCCACGAAACGCATCGTGTTGAACACCCCACCCGAGAGCTTGCCGTGCAGGATGTAGGGCATGTTGTTAAGCGTTTTCATCCGGCTGATGCCATAGGTCTGGCGGATCACCGAAAGTGCCGAAACGCTGACCGGCACGCTCACGACGGTGTCGGAAAAACGCCCGATCGAGCCACTCTCATCGGTGACGCCAGAGGCGAAGGGTTGGCCGTTGATGTCCAGGTCCAGCGCAACGCCGCTGTAGACGAGGGTGGTGTCATTGGGGTTCTGCACGCGGATTTTCACGGTAAAGCGCACTTCCATGCCCTCGCCTTGCAGGGGCTCGATGCCCACGACGTTGACTTTCAACGGGTCTCGATTGGGCAGTGAGGAACAGGCGCTCAGGCAGAGCAGGAGGGAAATCAGGACCGCGTGAACGCTGCGCATGGACGTGCTCTCATCTGAAAAATGGCTAGCGGTTTGACTGTGCGACCACCGCAGCCTTTGCGGGTTCATCCCAGGCGGTCACATCGGGGTTCTGCATCACTTGAAGCACTGGGCCTGCGGATCGAATTCGTCCTCTTCCAGTTCGATGAATGCCTCGGGCAGGAAGATATTAAGAACGATAGCGCACAGCGCGCCGACGGTGATGGGCGATTCGAAAATGTTGTGCAGGGCCTTGGGCAGTTCACGCAAGACTTCCGGCACCGCGGCCACCCCCAGGCCCATGCCGAGGGAAATTGCCACGATCAGCATGTAGCGCCGATGCAGGCCGGCCACCGCGAGAATCTTGATTCCGGCCACGGCAAAAGAACCGCCAAGTCAGTGGCTTACAGTCGTGGAGCGAACACCTCGCCCACGCTGCGGCGTTTGGCGTGCAGCTGGCTGGCCTGGATCAACTGTTCGAGGTCTTCGGGCGTGACGTCATAGAACGCCTCCATGTCAGCCAGCGCCAGTTTCAGGTCTTCGGCGGTGATGGCCTGACGGTCGACCGGCGGGTGATCGGCAGGAATCACGGCTACCGGTTCGCTGGTCCCCTTGGGGTATCGAATGTGGGTCAGGTTGTTGTAGGCCAGGGCGCTGAGCAGCATCGTCGCAGCGCCGAGCATCACCGGCTCAATGGCCTTCCAGTCCATGGCAATGGTCGCCGGATCGGCCAGTACCAGGGTCAGGGCCAATGCACCGGCCGGTGGATGAAGGCACCGCAACCAGCACATCAGGACCAACGCCATGCCCGCGGCCAGGCAAGCGCTACCGAGGGTTCGGCCCAATACATGGGCCACCAGCAAGGCAATCACCGCGGCGCTCAAGTAACCGCCGAGAATCGACCAGGGTTGCGCGAGCGCACCCGAAGACACGGCAAACAACAGCACTGCCGATGCCCCCAGCGGGCCGATCAAGTGCTGGGCCACCTCAATGCCGAACACCTGGCCACAGAGCCACACGCTGAGCAGCGTCCCCAGGGCCATGCCAATGGCGGCGCGGCTCCATTCGGTGGGACGGGTGTTGATGGCGGCGGGCAACCAGCGAGCAAGCATTCCGAGAAAAACTCCGGCAGAAAAATCGAGGCAAAAAAAAGGGCTTGGCTGGGAAGCCCAGAAAGCCCTTGAAGTTGTTCCAACTGTTGGGGGAGGAACGCGCACAGTGTGCCGTTCAATCCAGCTACTGACAAATTCATATTAATGAGCTTTCAGTGCATTAATTTTGCTTTAAGTTGCCCCGTCGGCCGCTGATGTAGCACAGCAAACCGCCCAGGGCCGCGAGTGCACTCAAGGCGTAAAACATTGTCGGCGCCGGGGTGTGCATCAACATGAAGCCGCAAATCACCGGGCTCAACGCACCGCCAAGCGCAGCAAGGTTTTGCGCGCCGTAATAGCTGCCGCGCAGTTCTTCCGGAGCCAGGGTGTCGACGAAGAGAAACTCGGCCGGATAAATAATGATTTCACCGAGGGTGAAGATAAACATCGCCACACACCAGCTCACCAGACTGTCCGCCAGGCTGAAGCCGATCAGCCCGAGGATGAACAGGCCGGTGCCGGCAACGATCCATTGGCGCAGTTGCTCTCGCTTGAGAACACGCCCGATCTGGTACTGCAACAAGATCACACTGATGGCGTTGCACGCGAGCAGGGCGGCCATGATTTCCATGGTGTGCCGGGGATTACTGGTCACCAGCAGGTATTGCGACAGGTAAAACGTAAATCGCCCGTGCACCACCGTGCTGAGCAGGCAGCCAGCGGTGAACAGGATCAGGGTGCGGTCGTTTTTCAGGGTGATCAGGGTTTTGAGAAAACTCTGCGCCCGACCGGTGAGAGGCACACTGGCCGGGTCCTTGGGAACTCCGGTCATCAGGAAAATACTGAAAAAAGCGATGGCCGCAGCGATCAGGAACGGTGCGCTTGCAAAGGCGCCGGCAATCAGCACGCCGAGCATCGGCCCGACAGCGTAGCCAATGTTGGTCAGCGTATAGCTCAGGGAGAACGCCTTGGCGCGCTGACCCACCGCAAGGTTGTCGCTGAGGATCGCTTTCGAACCGATCAGGAACAGCGACGAGGCGGTTTCGGTGACGATCAAGGTGATCGTGGTCAGGTAGAGGTTTTCAGCAAAGGTCAGCAACACCAGGCCGACAGCGCTGGACGCCATCGAGAGAATCAGCAGTCGGCGTTTTTCGAAGCGATCGATGATGTAGCCGCCATACAGGGAGAGCAGGGTGGCGACGAACACCGCAATGCCAAGCAGCAAGCCAACGTCCTGTTGGTTGAGGCCAAGCTTGTCGCTGACGAACAGTGTGAGCAAGGGGCTGGTGATGGCGCGGCTGACGACGATGGTCAGCGAGCAGATCAGCAGGCGGCGGATGAGGGGGGAGTAGGTGGTCACGGGGTGAATGTCCTTATTCGATTGGGCCGGCATCAGCCCAATCGTGAGCGCTACTCCAGCAGTCGGACACTCGGTCGTTGCTACGGGATTTGCTTGAGGTGCAGCAACACGAAATCATTCTTGTCGAACCGCCCGCTCAGTACTGGCGGCAGGGCACCAATAGCCGTGCCTCGCAGTGTCTGGTACACGTTCAGGTCCATCATCAGCCACGCCGGGCCTTTGAGGTTTTCAAGTTCCTGGGGCGATTCGGTGAAAACCGGTTGCAGGTCCTGTTTGATGTTGACCATGAACTTGATGGCCTTGGCATCCTTGCCCATCGCGTGCATCACCAACGGCGCAGGGTCTTTTTGCATGAGCTCGACAGTGGCACGGCTGAAGCTCTGGGTGTCGAAGAGCTGGCGTTGGATGGGCTCGAATTGCAGGATGTAGAACGACCAAAGCGCCAGGACCGCGCAAAGAGCCAATGATTGCGCTCGCCAGCGGGGTCGCTTGAGTGCCGCCAGGGCGATCACTTGTAGCAAGCCGAGAATGATGAATAACGAAGTGAGGTGAGCCACTTCCTCGGGAAATTTTCGCCGTACTACCAGCAATGCCACGATCAACAGGCCCGGGATCAGCAGCCACAGCCCCTGCATCAACCCCCGCAGCCAACCCAGCAATCGACCCTGTGTGGCGTAGAACGGATACGCCGCCACGATGGCCGCCATGGGTAGCATCGGCAGCAGGTAACGGGCCTTTTTCGCCTGGGGGACGGAAAGGCCGATCATCACGATCAGTCCGGCCGCCAGGCAGTACAGCATCAGGCGCAATGCCGGCCCGGACTGTTGTCGGCCAGAGATTCCGACCGCCACCAGCGCCAGCACCGCCAACGGCCACGCCAGTGCATAGTTGCCCATCGAACTGGTGAAGTAATACAGCGTATCGTTGACGCCCTCGCTGCCGTCCATGCGCCCCATGAACTGCATGCGAATCACGTCCTGCAGGAAGGCCGGGCCGCCACTGATGTCCGCCAGCCACAACAACAGACCGATGCACACCGCCAGCAGCAACGCTGCCAGCAATCCGAAGACGATCAGCCGTCGCCATTGGCGATTGACCAGGAAATAACTGCACAGCATCCCCGCAGGAATAACCAGGCCGATTGGCCCACGAATCCAGAAACCCAGCATCAACAAGGCAAAGATCAGAACCCAGCGGCGCGGCGCCGCAAAGTGATCGGCTGTATAGCCCAGGTAAAATACACTGAACGCGACGGCTGCCAGCATCAGATCGAGGGAAACGGCGCGGGTTTCCGTGATGAAGGTGTTGGTCAGCAGCATCAAGGCGATGCTCAGCAGCGCCCAACGCCTGGAATAGGGGGCCAGCAGGCGGTACATCAAGGTGACGATGACCGCTGCGGCGATGGCGCTCGGCAGCCACGCGGTCAGGCTGGTGACCTGGCCGAACGGCAGTGAAAGCAGCCAGATGAATAGCGTTGAAAGTCCCGAATAGTCTGCGTAGGGCTGGCCATAGGTCGTCGGAAAAAACGACGGCCCATTGCGCAGCATCTCCTGGGCGAACAGCACGAAGCGCGAATCGAAACCGATGGCCGCCTGCTGATACATCCCGGCGCAGAACAACAACAGCGCCAACAGACCCAGCGCGAGGGACTGTTGGCGGATGTGAGGGATCATGAGGTTCAGGCGACCACTGATTCGGTTGACCATTGCTGGTAAGGAATCGGCAATTTGCGCGACTCGCCACGGCCAATCGGGAAGTAGGTGATACCGATGCGTGCCAGACGGTCTGCGTCGTACAGGTTGCGGCCGTCGAAGATCACCGGTGCATTGAGCCGCTGCTGGATCAGCTCGAAGTCCGGAGCCTTGAACTGTTGCCATTCGGTGCAGATGATCAGTGCATCGGCACCGGACAAGACCGACTCGGGCGTACCCATGAGCATCAGTTTCGATTCATCGGGATACAGCTTCTGGGTTTCCTGCATGGCTTCCGGATCGAACGCGCGGACATTCGCCCCGGCGGCCCACAACGATTCCAGCAACACCCGGCTCGGTGCATCGCGCATGTCGTCGGTATTGGGTTTGAACGCCAGCCCCCAAACGGCAAAGGTCTTGCCACGCAAGTCGCCCTTGTAGAACGCGTTGATGCGTTCGAACAGCTTGTGTTTCTGCCGCTCGTTGATGGCTTCCACCGCTTGCAGCAGGTCGCTGGAGCAATGGGCCTCTTCGGCGCTGTGGATCAGGGCGCGCATGTCCTTGGGGAAGCATGAGCCACCGTAACCGCAACCGGGGTAGATGAAGTGGTAGCCGATACGCGAGTCGGCCCCGATGCCCAGGCGCACCGATTCGATGTCGGCTCCCAGGTGTTCGGCCAGCTCGGCGATCTGGTTGATGAAGCTGATCTTGGTTGCCAGCATGCAGTTGGCGGCGTACTTGGTCAGCTCGGCACTGCGCAGGTCCATGAACATGATGCGTTCATGGTTGCGGTTGAAGGGCGAGTACAGGTCACGCATCACGTCACGCACTTCGTCGCGTTCACAGCCGACGACGATACGGTCCGGGCGGCGGCAGTCAGCCACGGCCGAACCTTCTTTCAAAAACTCCGGGTTGGAGACGATATCGAACTGTAAAACGCGCCCGGCGTTGAGCAGGCATTTGTCGATGTGTGCACGCAAGGCGTCGCCGGTGCCGACCGGAACGGTGGATTTCTCCACCAGGATCGCCGGTTGCTCGCGATGCCGTGCTACCGCTTCGCCCACCGACATCACGTAGCGCAAGTCCGCCGAGCCGTCGTCCCGGGATGGAGTACCGACCGCGATGAACAGCACCTGGCCGTGCAGGACGGCGAATTTTTCGTCGCTGGTGAACTGCAAACGCTTGGCGTCCAGGCCTTCGCGTACCAGGCTGGCCAGCCCGGGTTCGAAAATACTTACATGGCCCTGTTTGAGCAGTTCGACCTTTTTCTCGTCAACGTCCATGCAGACCACGTCGTGGCCGACTTCCGCCAGTACCGCTGCCTGCACCAGGCCAACATAACCGCTACCAAATACACTGATTTTCATGGAGCACTCCTTAATTCGGGCGCACGAGCAGGTCGAGAATTGATGGTAATGACGCCGAGGATGACCAATGCCACACCAAGGCTTTTTGTAAGGCTGAATGATTCGTTGAACAGCGGCAGGCTGGCGGCCAGCAGGTACACCAGCGCATAGCTGATGCTCAGCAACGAGTAGGCCCGGCCCAGGGGCAGGTCCCGCAGGGCGGCGAGCCAGCAGAGCATCGACAAGGCGTAGGCGAAGATGGCCGCGAGCACCACGGCAACGGCTGTCAGGTCGATGTGGGCGCTGAGCCATTGTTCTGGCTGTGGCAGGTGACTCATGCTCCAGCGCATGCCCAATTGAGCGGCGCTGACCAGCAACACGCTGCCCAGTGCGAAGGTGATACCGCGACTCAGGTTCATGCGTGTTGCCCCAGCAGAGCCACGCCGCCGATCACCAGCGCCACACCCAGCCAGTGGCGGCGGTCGATGGTTTCGTGGAACACGAAACGCGCGACCAGGGTGATCAGCACGAAGTTCAGGCTCAGCATCGGGTAGGCAATCCCGACTTCCAGGCGTTGCAGCACCAGCAACCACACCAGCAGGCCCAATCCCAAAGAGGTCAGGGCCAGCCAAAGCCAGGGCGAGCGCAGTTTGTCCATCCACCCGGAAGGTTTGCCGCGCCAGCTTTCCACTGCATATTTTTGGGCGATCTGGCCCAGGCAGGTCAACAGACAGGCGACCAGGAGCAATAGCAGGCTCATAGCGTCGCCTGAGGGATAATCAGAATCACCAGGTTGCCTTGTTCATACCGCTTGCCCTCTTTGGGCAACTGTTCGAGTTCGCGCAGCTCTTCTTCGCCCTTGACCCGCATGACCACACCGACCGGGCCAAGCTGGCGAGCGTCGTGCATCCACTGTTGCACCTGGTCGGGGTCGACGCGCTGCTTGAGCGAGTCAGGATAGGCAAGGCCATATTTCAATTCGCCTATCGTGTTGAAAAAAGCCACTTCCGGGCGTTTCACCCGCCAGGACAATGCCGATGCGGCACCCAGATCGTTGCTCAACAATTTGGCACTCTGACCAAGTTCCTGGGCGTGATCGAGGATGAACTGGTCAGGCGTTTTATTGGCGACTACGGAATTGGGCAGTCCGGCAGGCAATAAACCGATGAGCAACAGGCTGCCAAAAGCCGGGGCTGCCCAGCACTGCAACGGGCGGAAGGCCTGCAGCACGTTGGTCATGATCCAGCCGATCAAGCCGATGAACACCAACACCAGGTTGTGCAGTTCATGATCGTAAATCGGCTTTTTCAGTTGCAGATAAACCAGGGCCAGCAGGGTGACCACACCCACCACCAGGTTCAGCAGGCCGTTGATGCCCAGGACACGACCTTGCTCCAGCTTCAATCGGTCAGCCAGTGCATGGCCGAGCAACAATGCCAGAGGCAACAGGCACGGCAGGATGTAGGCTGGCAGTTTGCCTTTGCTCAGACTGAAGAAGAACAACGGCATCCATAGCCACAGCAGCAGGAACCCGATATTGGACTGGCGTCGGGTCTGCCAGGCTTGCTTCAGCGCTGGCGGCAGCAAGGCGACCCACGGCATGCTGAATGCCACCAGCAACGGCAGGTAATACCACCATGGCGCATTGTGCTGGGCGTCGTCCCCGGCAAAACGGCGGATGTGTTCGTGCCAGAAGAAAAACCGCCAGTAGTCAGGCTCCTGGGCGTGCACTGCCAGCGCCCATGGCAGGCTGACAGCGATGGCTACCACGACCGCCACCGGGCCGTAGACCAGCAGTTCACGCCAGCGTTTTTGCCAGATCATCCAGGGCAGGGCGATCAACACCGGCAACAACCAGGCCAGGAAGCCCTTGGTCATGAAGCCCATGCCGCAGGCCAGGCCCAGCACCGCCCACGCGATCAGGCGTTGCCCGCGGCTCGTGCTGTCGAGCGCGAACCATAACGCCACCAGGCTCAGGTTGACCCAGAAGGTGAATTGCGGGTCGAGGTTGGCATACCCCGCCGAAGCGGCAATGACCGTGAAGCTCATGTACAGCAGCGCGCAGGCGAAACTCTTGCGCGGTTCGTTCCACATCCGGCGGGCGACCAGGTAGCACAGCAGCACGCTCAAACCGGTGCTCAGTGCCGAAGCGAAGCGCACTCCGAAAAGGTTTTGGCCAAACAGCGCCTGACCGATGGCAATCATCCAGTAGCCGGCCGCGGGTTTTTCGAAATAGCGCACGTCCATGAAATGCGGCGACACCCAGTTGCCGCTCAGGAGCATGCCCTGGCTGATCTGGGCGTAGCGGGTTTCGTCAGGAATCCATAAGCCATGACTGCCCAGTGGCAGCAGGTATGCCAGCGCTACCATGACCAGCAATAACGGCAAAGCCCAGCGTTTGCTCATGCGCCTTGCACTCCCAGCCAGCCTTCGCGACCTTCGAGCGCACCGCGTACCACGCGGCCGATCGGCAAACTGGCGGGGGCCTGGGGCAACAAGTCGCCCAAGGGTTGAAAACGGATGTCTCGCTGATGTGCATCGCTCAGCAGTTGACGGAAATCGTTGGCCATCAGAATCCCTTCTACCTCGGCATGGATCGTATAGACATTGAGTTTTTCCGGCGTGAACCGGTCCAGGATGAACCTGTTGAAATCCTTGGCGGCGACGGTCGGCCCGACCACTTCGTCGAAGGTCGGCAGGTCCACCGGGATTTGTGGTGCACCCAGGTGACCATCGGCCAATCGCGGCTGGAACAGGCTCAGGCCGCGACAATCGCTGTTATAGCGAAAGCCGAAGCTCTGCTTGGCTTCGATCACACGCTCGTCGGCACGCCAGCCGGCGGACGCCGAGCAGGTGATCTTTTCCCCGAGAATGTCGCCGAGGGTGTCCACCCCACGGCGTATCTGTTCGACCAGTTGTGCGTCGTTCCAGCGCCCGGCGTTGGCTTGCCAGCCGTGGTGATCCCAGGCGTGCAGGCCAACCTCATGCCCGGCATCCCGGGCCTGACGCATCAAGTGCCCCAGGTCGCGGCCGATCGGTTTTCCAGGCCATGCGGTGCCGGCCAGCAGAATGTCCCAGCCATACAGGCCGGCTGCGTTGGAACGGAGCATTTTCCAGAGAAACTGTGGACGGATGAGGCGCCACAAGTGGCGCCCCATGTTGTCCGGCCCGACACTGAAGAAGAACGTCGCCTTGATCTGTGCTTCATCAAGGATTTCCAGCAACCGGGGCACTCCCTCTCGGGTGCCCCGGTAGGTGTCGACATCGATCCGCAGTCCCGCCTGCATCAACGCTTGTCCGCGATTTCGAGCATGGCTTCACGCAAGAAGAAGTCCAGGGTGTTGCCAATGGTTTCACTCATCTCCACGGTTGGCGTCCAGTCCAGCAGGCGCTTGGCATTGGCGATGCTCGGCTTGCGGTGCGACACGTCCTGATAACCGGTGCCGTAGAACGCTTTGCTCTCGATGTCGCGGAAACCGGCGAACGGAGGGAAGTTGGCGCGCAGTGGGTGAGCTTCGAACTGACGCAGCAGTTCTTCGCCCAACTGACGGATGCTGGCCTCGTTTTCCGGGTTGCCAATGTTGATGATCTGGCCATTGCAGACATCGTTGTCGTTATCGATGATCCGTGCCAGGGCTTCCACACCGTCGGCGATGTCGGTGAAGCAGCGTTTTTGCTCGCCACCGTCGAACAGGCGAATCGGCGTACCTTCCACCAGGTTCAGGATCAGCTGGGTAATTGCGCGGGAGCTGCCGATACGGGCCGAATCCAGACGGTCCAGGCGTGGCCCCATCCAGTTGAACGGACGGAACAGGGTGAAATTCAGACCCTTCTGGCCATAAGCCCAGATCACGCGGTCCAGCAGTTGCTTGGAGACCGAGTAGATCCAGCGCTGTTTGTTGATCGGACCGACCACCAGATTGGAGTTGTCTTCGTCGAAGTTGTTGTCCTGGCACATGCCATAGACTTCCGAGGTCGACGGGAAGATCACGCGCTTGTTGTACTTGACGCAGTAGCGAACCAGTTTCAGGTTTTCTTCGAAGTCCAGTTCGAACACGCGCAGCGGGTTACGGGTGTATTCGATTGGCGTGGCGATGGCCACCAGCGGCAGCACCACGTCGCACTTCTTGATGTGGTACTCGATCCACTCGGAGTGGATGCTGATGTCGCCTTCGACGAAGTGGAAGTTCGGGTGGCTGCGCAGACGTTCGATGGCGTCCGAACCGATGTCCAGGCCGTAGACCTCGTAGCGGTCGTCACGCAACAGGCGCTCGGACAAGTGGTTGCCGATGAAGCCGTTGACGCCGAGGATCAGCACGCGGGTGCGACGTGGGGCACGGCCGGATTCGGCGCCGCGCAGCACGGAACCGTCCACCAGGCCCAGTTCGTTGGCCAGTTGCGGACCGCTCAGGTACAGACCGTTGTCGTTGCGCTGGCCGGCGTTGATGATCAGCGAGTCTTGACCGCAGGCGATGCGCAGCGGGTCGACGCTGATGACGCGGCCCGGTGCCAGGCCCTCGTTGCCCTTGGCGACTTCGGCGCTCCAGACAATCAGCTTGTGCTCGCCTACCGCGCAGAAGGCGCCCGGGTATGGCTGGGTCACGGCGCGGACGAGGTTGAACAGTTCTTCGGCCGGCTTGGCCCAGACCAGTTTGCCGTCAGCCGGAGTGCGACGGCCGAACACCGTGGCTTTGGATTCGTCTTGCGGTGTTTCGCTGACTTTGCCTTGCAGCAGCACCGGCAAGGTGTCGCGCAGCAGGTCAGAGGCGGCGGTGCGCAATTTGCCGTGCAGGCTCAGCGCGGTGTCGCTGCGCTCGATCGCGACCTTTTGCTGGGCGACGATGGCGCCCGCATCGGCACGCTTGACCATGCGGTGCAGGGTCACGCCGGTTTCCGTTTCGCCGTTGACCAGCACCCAGTTGGCCGGTGCGCGGCCGCGGTAGCGTGGCAGCAGGGAACCGTGCAGGTTGAACGCGCCTTTGCGCGCCGTGGCCAGCAGTGGTTCGCTCAGCAGGTTGCGGTAGTAGAAGGAGAAAATGTAGTCGGGATCGAGCTTGGCGATACGCTCGATCCACAACGGATGGTTGGCGTCTTCCGGTGCATGCACGGCAATGCCGTGACGAGCGCACAGTTGCGCGACGGAACCGTAGAACGCATTCTCCTTCGGATCGTCGGCGTGGGTGAACACCGCAGCGATCTCAAAACCGGAGGAGAGCAGGGATTCGATGCCGGCGCAGCCAATATCGTGATAGGCGAAGACAACAGCTTTTGCACTCATGAAGGAACCTGATCTGAAGAAGTGGAAGTAAGGCCGTCGACGGTAACAACGGAAGAGGAGGATTCGGGCTGGCTACGCAGCACCTTTTCAATGAAGAAGCGCGGACGTGCGCGCACGTCGCTGTACATGCGGCCCAGGTATTCACCCAGCAGGCCCATGCCGATGAATTGACCACCGGTGAAGACGAACAGCACGGCGAACAGTACGAAGGTACCGCCACCGGCCCAGCCGGCGCCGAACACCAGGCGCAGCAGGATCAGTGCAATAGCGAACAGCGCGCCCAGGGCCGCCATGCCGACGCCGACGATGCTCAGCAGTCGCAGCGGCGTGGTGGTCATGCAGGTGACGAGGTCGAACATCAGGTTGATCAGGCGCATGGGGCTGTACTTGGAATCGCCGTGTTCACGCTCGGCGTGGGTCACGGGGATTTCCGTAGTATGGCGGGCAAAGCTGTTGGCCAGGATCGGAATGAAGGTGCTGCGTTCACGGCAGGCGAGCATGGCATCGACAATGGTGCGTCGGTAGGCGCGGAGCATGCAGCCGTAGTCGCTCATGGCTACGCCGGTGGAGCGCTGCACGGCCAGGTTGATCAGTTTCGATGGCCAGCGGCGCAGGGCCGAGTCCTGGCGGTTGTTGCGTACAGTCGCGACGACGTCATAGCCAAGTTCGGCCTGGGCCACCAGCCGCGGGATTTCTTCGGGCGGGTTTTGCAGGTCGGCATCGAGGGTGATGACGACATCGCCCTTGCACTGTTCGAAACCGGCCATGATCGCCGCGTGCTGGCCGTAGTTGCGGTTGAGGATCACCGCCACCACCGGGCTGCCTTCGCGGGAGGCGGCGTCTTCCAGGATCTGTGCGGAGTCGTCGCGGCTGCCGTCGTCGACCAGCACGATTTCATAGGCCTGGTGCAACTGCTGGCAAGCCGCTTCGGTGCGCCGGAGCAATTCAGGCAGGCTTTCCTGTTCGTTGTAGACCGGAATGACGATCGAAACGAAGTTGATTGGGTAAGGTCTCAAAGGCTTCTGTCCATACAGTTTTCGATGGCACCAACGACGCGCTCGACATCATCGGTGGTCATGTCGGGGAACAACGGGATCGAACACAGCCGCGCCGAATTCCATTCGGTGTTGGGCAGGTACAGGTTAGGGTAACGCTGGCGGTAGTAGGTGTGCAGGTGTGTGGCGATGAAGTGAATGCCGGTACCGACATTCTGTTCCTGGAGAGCTTTCATGAACGCTTCGCGATCCAGCCCGCACCGCTCGGCGTCGATACGCAGGATGAACAGATGCCAGGCGTGTTTTTGCGAATAGGTGGGGACGGCCAGCGGTTGCACCGGCAAGCCCTCCAGGCGCTGCAAGTAGGTCTGGGCCAGTTGAGTGCGCCTGGCGTTGATCTCGTCCAGGCGTTCCAGCTGCACCAGTGCGATGGCCGCGTTGATGTCAGCCAGGTTGTACTTGAAGCCGGGTTCGACCACTTGGGCCTGGGGCTTGCGGCCGTGGGTCAGGCGGTCGTAGGCATCAACCCCCAGCCCGTGAAACTTGAGCATGCGTACCCGCGAGGCCAGGGCTTCATCGTCGCTGACGAACATGGCGCCTTCGGCGCAGGTCATGTTCTTGATCGCGTGGAACGAGAAGATCGCCGTGCCTTTGGAGCCGACGTGGCGACCTTTATAGAAAGTGCCTGCCGCGTGGGCGGCGTCTTCGATCACGGCAATGCCGTGTTTGTCGGCCAGAGCGTAGAGCGGATCGAGGTCGAATGCCGCGCCGGCGTAATGCACCGGGATAATGGCTTTGGTGCGCGAAGTGATCGCCGCTTCGATAGCGGCCACGTCGGTCATCAGCGTGTCGCGGTCGATGTCGACGAACACCGGCGTGGCACCCAGCAGGGTGATCATGTTGGCGGTGGAAACCCAGGTCTGCGAGGGCGTAATGACTTCATCGCCGGGACCGACACCCAATGCCAGCAGGGTGATATGCATCCCGCCGGTGGCCGAGGAAAGTGCCACGGCATGCCGGCAACCGACGTAGTTGGCGAAGTGTTCTTCCAGTGCCTGGTTCTTCGGCCCGGTAGTGATCCAGCCGGAGCGCAATACTTGCTCTACGGCCGCGATTTCTTCGTCGCCGATGCTGGGACGGGAGAAAGGGAGAAACGCCTGACTCATGGGCACCTCGGGGGCTGAAAACGTAAATAGCCTTTGAGGCTAAAAGGGATCCAAAAATCAGCATAGACGCTAAATCAGAACCTGCATCAAATCAACTAGTTATGGGCTGGAGGTAAAAAATTGCATCAGTTGACTTTTTTCGCCATCGCCGGCAGGTTGGACGTCCATCTGGGCTGCGCCGATTCTATAGAAGGTTATGCCCGATTTTGTGAAAGGAACATGAAAAAACGGTTGGGGAATCGTTTATCTGAAAGCTATTAAGCCGCTGTTCAGACTTCCCGCATGTATGGCGGTTCTTGGGAAAAGTCCTACAGCTGTAATGTCTTTTACATCATCGTTATTTCACTTCTTAGTTGCTTCATTGAACTGTTTTAATTCAAGGCCGTTTCGTTTGATTGACTTACCTGTAACTGATTCACGCACGCCCCTCACCAATCCGCTGACCCTGTATCTGGCGCGACTGGCGCCGTCCAGCCAACTGACCATGCGTTATGTGCTGCAGGATGCCGCCGACCGCCTGGGCTTCGAAGATCACGGTATCGAAGAAATACCCTGGCACAACCTGCAGCCCGAAGATGTGATCGCACTTGTGGCTACATTGCGTTCAGACGGCTATGCGCCGAACACATCTTCGCTGTATGTCAACGCGGTGCGCGGGGTAATGAACGAAGCATGGCGCATGAGCCTGATCTCTCAGGACCATCTGTTGAAGATGCGTTCGGTGAAGGGCATGGCCGGTACACGGCTGTCCCAGGGGCGCAATCTCAGACGCACGCTGATTCAGGAACTGATGGCGGTCTGCGCCGCCGATCCGCGGCCGCAAGGCCTGCGGGATGCAGCGATCATCGGGATTCTGTACGGTTCGGGAATGCGCAAATCCGAATCGGTGAACCTGGAACTGGACCAGGTCGATTTCACGGAGCGCAGTCTGCGGGTGACTGCCAAGGGCAACAAGCAATTGATCAAGTACGCCCCGGCCTGGGCCTTCGCCAAGCTTGAAGCCTGGCTCGAGCTGCGCCGTTCGTTGCTCAAGGACGGTGAGGCGGACGACCCGTTTCTGTTCAACCGCATCCGCCGTGGCAGCCACATCACCCGTGAGCGCATCACCAAACATGCGATTTACTACATCGCCCGGCAGCGGGGGGCGCAGGTCGGGGTGAAAATCATGCCCCACGACTTCCGGCGTTCATTCATCACCCGGGTAATCGAAGAGCATGACTTGTCGATTGCACAGAAACTGGCACACCACAGCAACATCCAGACCACGGCCAACTACGATGTGCGCGACGACAATGAGCGACGTCGGGCAGTGGATCGATTCGATTTGTAAGCGATTAAATCTCGCTCAGTACATGGGCGTGGCCAATGGTCGAGACCTGAACCGCGCTGCCGGCCGGTGGCGCATACATGCCTGAGCTGCGCACCAGCAGTGATCGGCCCGTTTGCTGGTTGCAGGTCAATGGCTGGAGTTCCACCGTCAGCGTGCAAGTATTGCCGCTGAAATCCCGATCAGTGACCACGGCCCGGCAACCGCTGTCTTGCGGGTCGCTGGGGAGGATGCTGGCCAGTTGCAGCTGTTCGGGGCGCAGCATGATCTGCGCCAACTTGTTATTGCGGTGGTTGTTGACCGGGATCCGCCCCAGGTCGCAATGGGCCCAACCCGCCTCGATGCGAGCGGGCATGACCACGGCATCCCCCAGAAACAACGCG
The DNA here is from genome assembly GCF_056402155.1 of Pseudomonas sp. P4_C1. NCBI lineage: Bacteria > Pseudomonadati > Pseudomonadota > Gammaproteobacteria > Pseudomonadales > Pseudomonadaceae > Pseudomonas > Pseudomonas sp. P4_C1. The sequence goes on along the minus strand of NZ_JBFUHY010000022.1, from coordinate 58,241 downwards.
GTCTGTTCGTCTTCGGGATAGCGGTAAAGGTCCAGCGGGTGCCCTGACTGGACCAATCGGCCATGGCGCATCACTGCCAACTGGTCGGCGAACGACAGGGCTTCACTCTGGTCATGGGTGACCAGAATGGTGGTGACGCCCGCGTCTTCCAGCAATCGCGCAACCATCTTGCGCATCGCCGCGCGCAATCCGGTATCGAGCGCCGAGAACGGCTCGTCCAGCAGCATCAGCCGTGGCTGTTGCGCCAACGCCCGGGCCAGGGCCACTCGCTGTTGCTGGCCACCGGACAATTCATGGGGCCAACGCTCGGCCATCTTCGCGTCCAGCGCCACGCTGTCCATCAATTCGGCGATTCGCTGTTGTTTTTCAGTGCCCTTGGTCGCCAGGCCAAAGCCGATGTTCGCGGCCACGGTCATGTGTGGAAAGAGTGCGCCGTCCTGCGGCACATAGCCGATCAGACGTTGATGGGCCGGCACTTCGTGGGTGCCGTCGACCAGGGTCTGGCCATTGAGCGAAAGACGCCCGGCGTCGGGGAATTCGAAGCCGGCAATCATCCGCAGCAACGTGGTTTTACCGGAGCCGGAAGGACCGACGATCACCGTGCGACTGCCGCTGGGCACCGACAGGCTGACGTTGTCCAGGGCGCGATGGGCGCCATAGGACTTGTAGAGGGCATTCAATTCAAGAGTGTTCATCGGCCAGCCGTTTTTTTCGATTGGTGATAAAGAAGTCCGGTCAACGGAAGCGACAGCACAACCATTAATAAGGCGTAAGGTGCAGCGGCCGCGTAATCGATTTCGCTGGTCATGGCCCAGAATCCGGTCGCCAGGGTGCGCGTGCCATTTGGGGCCAGCAGCAGGGTGGCGGTCAGTTCATTGGTGATCGCCAGGAACACCAGCGCCGCGCCGGCGGCAGCCCCCGGCGCGGCCAGGCGCAAGGTGATCAGCCACAGTGCCCGGGCCGGCGAGCGGCCCAGGCTGCGGGCAATGTTTTCCAGTTCCACCGGGGCCTGGGCTATGCCTGCGCGCAGGCTCACCAGGGCGCGGGGCAAGAACATCAACAGGTACGCCAGCAGCACGGTGAAGGTGGTTTGGTAAATCGGCCGGGCAAAATGAATCGTGACGGTCACCAGCGCCAGTGCCACGATAATTCCAGGCAAGGAGCTGGTGATGTAGTTGCAGCTTTCCAGCACCCGCTGCAGTCGGCCGGGGTAGCGGATCGACAGCCAGGCGATCGGGATCGCCGCGCAGGTGGTCAGCGCCGCGCCGGCGATACCGAGCAACAGGGTTTGCTCCAGCGCGGGCAACAATTCGGCCATGTCCCAGACTTCCACGCCCCCGGCGATCAGCCATTTACCCAAGGTGATCAAGGGCACGCCCAGGGCCAGGGCGCAGGTCACGATTTGCAGGGTCAGTGAGAGCAGGGTGGATACCGGTTTCAGGCACACGACCCGTTGCTCCCGGGCGCTTCCCGAGCCGACGCGAGCGTAACGCGCCGAACCCCGGGCGGCGGATTCGGCCGTCAACATCGCCAGGCAACACAACGCCAGCACGCTGGCCAGCATGTGCGCCGCCGCGCCGTTGAAGGTCGACTTGAACTGGTCGAAGATCGCGGTGGTAAAGGTGTCGAAGCGGATCATCGCGTACAGGCCGTATTCGGCCAGCAGGTGCAGGCCGACCAGCAAGGCGCCACCGCAGATCGCCAGACGCAATTGCGGCAGTACCACGCGGAAAAACACTTTCCAGGGTTTTAGCCCCATGGATTCGGCGACGTCTTCAATGGCCGGGTCGAGCCGGCGCAAGGTGGCTGCCACCGGCAAATACAGGAACGGGAAGTAGGCGATGACCGAGACCAGGACACCGGCAAACAAGCCGTGAATAGGCGGCACCAGGCTGACCCAGGCGTAGCTGTGAACGAACGCGGGCACCGCCAGCGGTGCGGTGGCCAACAACGACCACCAGCGCCGTCCGGGCAAATTTGTACGTTCTGTGAGCCACGCCAGTGTCACCCCCAGCGCAACGCACAATGGAATCGTCAGCAGTACCAGCAATACGGTATTGATCAGCAGCTCGCCAACCCGGGGGCGGAACACCAGGGTCACGACGGTTGACCAGCCTGTCTGCAGGGACACGCCAATAACGTAAGCGATCGGTAGCAGTGCCAGTAATGAAACCAGCACCGATAAACCGATCACCCATACACCGCCACGTCCCGCAAAGACTCCGCGGGATCGTCGGCGCAAATGTGCGGGTGTCGCCTCAACGACCCCCGCAGGCAGGGTTTCAGGTATCAATTAGAGCAGTCCGGCCTGTGTCATCAGCTCCACGGCTTTTTTGCTGTCGAGTTTTGAAGCATCGACAGTCGGCGCATCGAGTTGCTGCAGGGGCACCAATTTAGGGTTGGATTCAGCGTTCTTGCCCACGGCGTACTCAAACGACTTGCCGTTCTTCAGGACAGCCTGGCCATCCTTGCCGGTAATGTATTTGAGAAACGCCTGGGCTTGTTCTTTGTGTTGGCTGGAAGCGAGGACGCCGCCGCCGGAGATGCTAACAAAAGCGCCCGGATCTTTGTGCTTGAAATAGTGCAGGGCGGTGTTTTTGCTGTTTTCGCCGGTCTTGGACTGATCCACCAGGCTGTAATAGTGGTAGATCACGCCGCTGTCGATCTGCCCGGCATTCACTGCTTTGAGTACCGAGCTGTTGCCACGGTAGTTGGCGTAGTTGGTTTTCATGGCCTTGAGCCACTCAAGTGTGGCGGCCTCACCCTTTTGTTCCAGGATGGCAGCGACGATGGCCTGGAAGTCAGCACCGCCTGGCGATGCAGCCCAGCGTCCTTTCCAGCTCGGATCGGCCAGGTCCATGATCGATTTCGGCAGATTGGCTTCCGAGAGTTTGCCTGGGTTGTACACAAACACCGTGGAGCGCGCGGCGATCCCGACCCATTTGCCGTGGGCCGGGCGGTAGGCGGAATCAACCTGTTCCAGCGTGGCTTTATCGACAGGCGCAAACAGCCCGGCGTTGTCGACCAGCACCATGGCCGGGGAGTTTTCGGTCAGGAATACATCCGCCGGAGAAGCCGCGCCTTCCTGCACGATCTGATTGCCCATCTCGGTGTCATCGCCGTTGCGCAGGGTGACGGGAATACCGGTTTCTTGAGTGAAGCCCTCGACCCAGGCCTTGGTCAGGCCTTCGTGTTGCGCGTTGTACACCACGATGCCGACGGAGTCGGCTGCATAGACCTGGCCAGCGCTCAGCAAAGCGGTGGCCAGCAGGGCCTTTTTCAAGAACGAGGGGATGTTGGGAATCATTCTGCGGGCTGCTCCTGGTGCATTTTTTTGAAAGTCATACGCATTGAAACGCTTGTAAATCAATGCGAATCATTTGCATGTTTTGAATTGCAGGGAATGTAGAGATCCAAATGAGAAAATAACGTAAAAAAAACCGTAAATACATGTAATTTTCATTCAGATTAGCAGGGCTGTGCCCGCTGTGGTTCGACTCGCCGATCAAACGAGGCGAAAACGAAAAAAACCGAGAGGCCGCTTTGGCCACCCGGTTTTTTTTGCGTCTTGCCTGTCAGGGCTGGATTTGCGGGAAGATCAGGACCTGCAGGTTTCCGCGCTGATAGCGTTTTCCGTCGGTGGGCAGCGCCTCGACTTCCTGGACTTCATCGACGCTGTTGACTCTCATTACCACCCCGACCGAGCCCTTTTTACGCGCCTCGGTCATCCAGTGTCCGACCTCCTGCAGGGTCACTTTGCGCGAGGCGGCGGCGGGATCCGAGAGGCCGTATTTCATTTCACCAACGACGTTGTAGAGCGCTACTTCCGGTCGCCTGGTCAGCCACGACAAGGCCGATGCCGCACCCAGGTCGTTGCTCAGCAGCGAGGTGGTCTGGTTCAAGCTGTCCAGGTGTTCGGCGATAAACCGGTCGGGCATCTTGCTGTCGACGATCTGGCCCGGCATGGCGGCGGGCAGCAGCGCCACCAGCAGCCAGATGCCGAGGGCCGGCATCGCCCATAACGTCAATGGCCGCAGGATTTGCAGGGCGTTGGCGATGATCCAGCCCAGCAGCACGATGAACGCCAGGGACAGGCTGAACATCTCGGTGTTCTCGAAAATCTCCTTGCTCAATTGCAGGTACAGCAAAGCAATCAAGGCCGTCGTGGCAATGACGACGTTGAGCCAACCGTTGAAGCGAATCGTCCGTTCCCGTGCCTGTTCCAGCAGACCGGTCAGCGCATGGCCCATCAGCAGCGCCAGCGGCAACAGGCACGGCATGATGTAGGTCGGCAGCTTGCCGCTGCTTATGCTGAAAATCGCCAATGGCAACAACAACCAGAGCAGGAGAAAACCGCTGACGGGCTGGCGCTTGTTGTTCCAGGCCTGGATGAACGTTGTCGGCAACAACACAGCCCAGGGCAGGGCGGAAACGACCAGCATCGGCAGGTAGAACCACCACGGGCGTGCGTGTTGCGCGTTGTCGGCGGCGAAGCGGCGTACGTGCTCGTTCCAGAAGAAGAAATTCCAGAAGTCCGGTTCCTTATGATGAATGGCCAATGCCCAGGGCAAGCAGACTGCCGCGGCGACCCCAACAGCCAGTGGCCCGTAACGCAACAGTTCGCCCATGCGACGCTGCCAGAGCATGTAGGGCAGGGCGATCACCGCCGGCAGCAGCCAGGCCAGAAAGCCCTTGGTCATGAAGCCCATGCCGCAGGCGATGCCCAGGACCACCCAGGCACCCAGCCGGGCACGGGTGGTGCGGCTGTCGATGGCAAACCACAGGGAAACCAGGCTCAGGTTGACCCAGAGGGTGAACTGCGGATCGAGGTTGGCGTACCCGGCCTGACCGGCAATCAGCCCGAAGCTCATGTAGAGCAGCGCGCAGGCGAAGCTTTTGCGCGGATCGCCCCAGAACTGGCGGGCAATCATATAGGTCAGCCACACGCTCAACCCGGTACTCAGCGCTGAGGCGATGCGCACCCCGAACAGATTGTCACCAAACACCGCCTGGCCGATGGCAATCATCCAGTACCCGGCAATCGGCTTCTCGAAATAACGCAGGCCCATGAAATGCGGCGAGACCCAGTTCCCGCCCTGCAGCATTTCCTGGCTGATCTGGGCATAACGGGTTTCGTCGGGAATCCACAGGCCGTGACTCATCAGTGGCAGCAAGTAGAACGCGATGAACGCCAGTAACAACGCGAATGGCATCCAGCGCTCGCTGGTCGGCGTGGATGGGGCGTGCAGGCGGGAAGAATGGCCAGCAAGATCTGGCAGTGGCTGATTTGACGTCATGTCTCGACCTTGGCGCTCAGATGGCAGGTTGAAGAGTGATGTGCAACTAGTGAGAGAGAAAACCGGAATGATATTGAACAGCGAGAAGTTCAATCAAACTTCTCGCTGTTCTGTTCAGGTTCCATTCAGTCCGGTTTGAAACAACTTAGTGCCAAAGTTATTGATCCGTAATGATTTCAGTTCTTTTCTTGTAACAGAGTGTTCCAGTCTTCGGCATTCACAATGCCGAGCACTTTCAGTTGCCCATCACCATCGATGTGGACAAACAGCGCGCTGGCGTACTCGGCGTCCTTCGCCGAATGCTTGAAGCCGGTCTGCTTTTCAAAATCAGCGATGCAGCCGCTGTGGGTCATCAGCACCAGGTTGCGGTGCGCCACCTTGTGCGCCACGACATCGTTACGCAGGGTCGTGCCGCAGGTCGCCAGCCACTCCTGGGTCCGTGGGTCGCTGTTGAACATGTAATGCGCGGTCTGCACGGTGCGCGTCACCGGGCTGGTGAGGATGTCGGTCTGCGTCAAACCCAGGCGTGCCAGGCCTTGCCCGACACCGGCGGCCGCCTCACTGCCGACACGGGTAATGCCGTCGGCCGGGCCCAGGCAGGGATTGCTGGAACGGTCGCACCGCTCGGCATGACGAACCAGCACCGCAATCTCGCCGGCACTCCATTGTTGCAGCAATTGGGCCCGGGCTTGCGCGCCCTCATGGGCCAGGTTGGCCGGTGATTTCGGCCACAGGACAAAACCGGTGGCAAGCACGGCGAGGGTCAGTGCGACAATGGCCACGACCGGTTTAGACAGGCGCGAAGACGGTTTATGCGAGACGGAGTTGACCAAGTTTGTCCACCCATTGGAGCGCCAGGGAAGTGCTGTTAAACAAAACCTGGAACAGCGCGAAAAATGACCGCCGAGACCAAGCTCAGCGAATTAACTGCAGCCCACGTTAAATCTGCGCAGGTGTCGGAGCGGTGAAAGGAATGTGAAAAAATTGCAAGGTGGACGGGTAATTTGTCGGTTACCGGGAATTGTTATCTTTTGCTCTTGCGGGGAATGCCAACGGGAAACGGAAGGGGCATAGGGGATGGGATTAACGACGAACTTGCCGCCGTTAATCCGCAGAGAGGAAACCCGTTCAGGGCGAAGGGCAACTTGCCTGTGGTCTGGCGGCAGCCTGGCTGATCAGCGCGGCCAGGCGTTTGACGTTGTTTTGCTGGGCAAGCACCAGGTCATCGATGCTCGCACCCGATGGCGTTTGCAAGGTGCTGCGGCAAATCACCCGTGCCGTGTCGCCTTCGTCGGCACTGCGCAGACGCCATTTCACATCCATCAACGCGTATTGACCGGGGACCGAGTCAAAACGCTGCACATCGACCCGCACCGAATATTTGCCTTGTGCAGGACTGTTGCTCAATTGATCGGCCAGCGCACTGCGCAATTCGTCCACGAGAGTCGCGCCCCACCATTGGGTTTCCAGGATCGCCAGGCCACTGTTGCCCTCGCGAATGACGATCTGCGCACGATCGACCTGGGGCGGCACGCTGATCGTCTCGATCTGAATCGCCCCGACGCTGGCCCTCGAGTGATCGCCCACCTGGGCCGGGGTCAGGGTGTGGAAGTGAATCGGGTCACTGCGGCAAGCGGCGAGCAGCAACAACGCGGTGGCCAGTGTGAACTTCAGCGGAAAAGCCATGGGTGATGCTCCTGTGTTCAATTGCGCGGTGGCCCTTGCAGATCCATGGGGGCGGCATTGTTCGGACGGCCGCGAAGCAGCGATTCCGGATGCCGTCCCAGGTAATCCGAAAGATCACGCAAGGATCTCGACGTGCGTCCCAGTTCATCCAGCGTCTGCCCCAGTTTTTCCCGTTGCGGCGAGTCCTCGGCCAAGGTCGAACTGGCGGATTGCAAGGTCGAATTGGCCGTTTCCAGCGTCTTGCTGACGTCCGCCAAGGTGGTCTGCACGCCAGGCAAGATCTTGCCGTTGAATTGCATCATGCCTTTGCGCAGTTCGACGAGATTGCCATCGAGATTGCCGGCGATTCGCTCGATCGGCAGTTTGTTGATCTTGTCGACCATGGATTCGAGTTTTTCCTGCAATTGCTCGAGGCTGCCGGGAAGGGTTGGAATCATGACCGGGCGTGCATTTGCATCGAAGGCGACTTTGTCGGCCTTGGGGTAGAAGTCCAGGGAGATGTACAACTGACCGGTCAGGAAATTGCCGGTGCGAGCCTGGGCACGCAGGCCGTTTTCGATAAAGGTGCCGATCAGACGTACACTCCCTGCTTCGTCATTGGGATCATGATTGAGCGCCTTGAGCATTTTGAGGTGGGCCTGGCCCAGGCGTTGCGGGTAAATCACGATGCCGACGTTGACCGGAAAGGAACGTTTTTTCTCGTCGAAATCCAGATTGACCGCCACCACCTTGCCGATTTCCACACCGAGGAATTCCACCGGAGCATCGACCTTGAGCCCGCGCATTGCCTGGTCGAAACGCATGGCCAGATACTGCGGCTTGCCGTTTGGCGGGGCGAGGGCGGTTTGCTGGTCTTCGAACAGTTCGTAGGCGTACTCGGCAGCGGCAGGTTTATCGTCAGGGCTGTAGTCGGGCGCGCGGAAGGCAATACCGCCCACCAGCAAGGAAGACAACGATTCGGTCTTGACCGCAAAACCGTTGGCGCCGACGCTCACGTCAATGCCGCTGGCGTTCCAGAAACGGGTGTTTTCGGTGACGTACTTGTCATTGGGTGCATGGATGAACAGCTCAATGTTCACGCCTTTGCCATCCGGGTCCAGCGCGTAGGCCACCACCTGACCCACCGGGATCTTGCGGTAGTAGACCGGAGAGCCGATATCCAGCGACCCCAGATCCTGTGTGAACAGGGTGAAACGCTTGCCCGGCTCGCCGTAGGTGATGGGCGGCGGACTCTCCAGCCCCATGAAGTTTTTTGCCCGGCCGTTGGCCTGGCCGATATCGGCACCGATGTAATCGCCCGACAGCAGCGTATCGATGCCGGACACACCGCCAGCGCCAATGCGCGGCCGCACGACCCAGAACTGCGAGTCTTCACGGGTAAAGCTTTCGGCCTGCTTTTCCAGTTTGACGGTGGCGTTGACGTTCTTCTGGTCAGCGCTCAGTTCCACATCGGAGACATGACCAATCACGACATTGCGGTATTTGACCTCGGTTTTATTCGCGGTCAGGCCGTCCCCGGTCTTGAACGTGACAACGATGGTCGGGCCTTGCTGCAGAATGCTGTGAACCACCAGCGAAATACCCACCAGCACCGCGACGATCGGTACGATCCAGACCAGCGAAACGCTGAAACGGCGGGTCTTGATCGGCGCCGGCCCGGGGGCTTGTGGCCCGTCAGTGGCTTGTGACTTCATCCGTGACCTCCTCATCGTGTGGGTTTTCCCGTTCTTTATCCCAGATCATGCGTGGATCGAAACTCATGGCCGACAGCATGGTGAACACCACCACCAGACCAAAAAACAGAATGCCCGGGCGCGGTTCGATGTCAGCCAGGGCCTGGAATTTCACCAGCGAGGCCACCAGGGCGACCACGATCACATCGAGCATCGACCAGTAACCGATGACCTCGACGAAGCGGTACAGCGTCGACCGCTCTTTACGTGCCCACTCGCTGTCGCGTTGCACGGTGACCAGCAGCAGCGTGATGGCGACGAACTTGATGCCAGGCACCGCGATACTGGCAATGAAAATGATCAGGGCGATGTCCCAGGCACCGGCTTCCCAGAACTCCAGCACGCCGCTCATGATCGTGCTGTCGGCGCCATGGCCGACCATTTTGGTGTTCATCACTGGCAACAGGTTGGCCGGGATGTAAAACACCAGGGACGCGATCATGTAGGCCCAGGTGCGGGTCAGTGAGTTGGTTTTGCGCCGGTGCAGCGGTGCACCGCAACGCTCGCATTCGTGGGGCTCGAAGGTCATGTCGCAGGCGAGCCCGCAGGTGTGACACAGGCACAGGTTGAGCTCGTCGGCGTAAGGAGGCGTGCTCATACAATGTCCCATAGTTCGCGGATGTCGCGCCCGGCGATGCGGATCATCATCAGGCTCAGCGCAGCCAGGGCAAACAACCCGATACCGGGCAGCACATCGAGCAGACCGGCGAGCTTGATCACCGCGACCATGGCGCCCAGCAGGCAGACTTCGAGCATGCTCCAGGGCCTCAGGGTTTCCAGCCAGCGCATGCAGAAATTGAATCCGGGCGAGCGTTGCCGGGCGAGGGCGAAGCCCAGCACCCAGATCAGCAGCAACAACTGGAAAATCGGCGCGATGATCATGGCGATTGCCGCCACCATGGCGATGAACGTGATAGGCCCCAGACTCAGGGCCAGCACCGAGTCCCAGAGCGTTGCGCTGTTCTTCACGCCCTTGAGGTTGATGCTCATCACCGGATAGAAGTTGGCGAATATCCAGAGCATCAACGCGGTGAAGGTCAACGCAAGACGCTGTTCCACCGTGAGACCGTTATAGCGCTGGAGCACGCCGCCACAGCGCGTACACAGGGTTTTCTGATGTTTGGCGAGCGTGACTTTCTGGTAAACGCTGTCGCAGTGCTCGCAGATGATCAGTTGATCAGTAGATGCCATGGGGCAAGCTCGACAGAAGGCAGGAAGTTCAGAGCACCCCCTCAATATAGAAGTGACTTGCGATTGAGCAAATCGAAAGTCGAAACCTTAACACTATCCGCCGCCCGGGGATGACTCGACCCAAGGTATTTCATGGGGGAAACGAGTGACGAACGACTTTGAATTTTTCTGCCTGCAATGCGCGTTTTGAAAATAACCGAACTAGGCTGATTCGGGTGCCTTGAGTAGCAACAGGCTTTTCATTTTTTTGGCAGTTGAGCGCTTGGAACTAATCAGAGGGCATGGTTTGGGGGTAACTCACCAGGGTCCGGTCACGGATTACTTGAAAACAGGTAGCCGGCCACAAGGATCCGTCCCGATAAAGGAAGGTCGCCATGAAAAGACTCTCGCATCGCTCAAGGTTCTACATTGCAGGTTCATTACTGATAGCGCTTAACGGTATGGCCCAGGCTGCACAAACAGAAAAGCCCAATATCCTGTTCATCGTGTCCGACGACACCGGTTACGGTGATCTGGGGCCCTATGGAGGCGGTGTCGGCCGCGGCATGCCGACACCCAGCATCGATGAACTGGCCGCTGAAGGCACAACCTTTTACTCGTTCTACGCGCAACCGAGCTGCACGCCAGGGCGAGCCGCCATGCAGACCGGGCGCATCCCCAATCGCAGCGGCATGACCACCGTGGCCTTCCAGGGCCAGGGCGGCGGTTTGCCAGCCGCTGAGTGGACGCTGGCCTCGGTGCTCAAGACGGGCGGCTACGAGACCTATTTCACCGGCAAGTGGCACTTGGGTGAAGCGGACTATGCGCTGCCCAATGCCCAGGGCTATGACGTGATGAAGTACGTCGGCCTCTATCACCTCAACGCCTACACCTACGCCGACCCGACCTGGTTCCCTGACATGGACCCGGAAACCCGGGCGATGTTTGCCAAGGTGACCAAGGGCGCACTCTCGGGCAAGGCCGGAGAAAAGGCCGTTGAAGAGTTCAAGATCAACGGCCAGTATGTTGATACTCCAGTTATCGATGGCAAACCCGGTGTAGTCGGAATTCCCTACTTTGACGGTTATGTTGAAAAGGCCGCGCTGGAATTCCTCGACACCGCCGCCAAATCCGACAAGCCGTTTTTCATCAACGTCAACTTCATGAAAGTGCACCAGCCGAACCTGCCGGCACCGGAGTTCGTCCACAAGTCGATTTCCAAGTCCAAGTACGCCGACTCGGTGGTCGAACTGGATACGCGCATCGGCCATATCATGGACAAGCTCAAAGCGCTGGGCCTGGATAAGAACACGCTGGTGGTTTACACCACCGACAACGGCGCCTGGCAGGACGTTTACCCGGATGCCGGTTACACGCCTTTCCGTGGCACCAAGGGTACCGTGCGCGAGGGCGGCAACCGGGTCCCTGCAATCATGACCTGGCCTGGAAAAATCAAGCCCAATGCCAAAAATCACGACATTCTCGGTGGGCTCGACTTGATGGCGACCTTCGCCTCGGTGGCCGGCATCAAATTGCCGGAGAAGGATCGCGAAGGCCAGCCAATCTATTTCGACAGCTACGACATGACCCCGGTGATAACCGGCACTGGCCCCGACCCACGTAAAGAGTGGTTCTACTTCACCGAAAACGAGTTGTCGCCGGGGGCCGCCCGTGTAGGCAACTACAAGGCCGTGTTCAACCTGCGTGGCGACAATGGTGCGCTGACCGGCGGCCTGGCCGTGGACTCCAATCTGGGCTGGAAAGGTGAGTCGAAGTACGTGGCGGTCGTACCACAAGTCTTTGACTTGCTGCAAGATCCCCAGGAGCGCTACGACATCTTCATGAGTAACATCACCGAGCGCACCTGGACCATGGTGCCGATCAGTCAGGCGATCAACAAGCTGATGCAGACCTACATCAAATACCCGCCACGCAAGCTGCAAAGCATGGGCTACGACGGGCCGATCGAATTGTCCAAGTACCAGAAATTCCAGTCGATACGGGAAGAATTGCAGAAGGAGGGCGTCACTATCCCGATGCCAAACTAGCCCTGCTGCGGCGGTCTTGTTCAAGACTGTTGCATTCCTGTCAGCCAGTGGTGAGGGGAGCCCCCTCACCACAGCGGGTCAGATGTTTACCCGGTCAACCCAGCACTTCCCGCATCCGATACCAGAACATGCCAAGGGCCAGCAACGGTGAACGCAGGGCGCGTCCTCCGGGGAAGGTCATGTGCGGCACTGCGCTGAACACGTCGAAGCCTTTGCTGTGTCCGGCATGGATCGCTTCGCCCAACAACTTCGCGCACCAGTGAGTCACGTTCAGGCCGTGGCCGGAGTAGCCTTGGGCATAGAACACGTTCGGGTGCTGGCTCAAGCGCCCGACCTGCGGGAAGCGGTTGGCCGAGATGCCGATCTTGCCGCCCCACTGGAAGTCGATGCGCACATTGACCAGTTGCGGGAACACCTTGAGCATTTGCGGGCGCATGTAGGCGCTGATGTCCGAAGGATCACGCCCGGAATAATGGCACGCGCCGCCGAACAGCAAACGCCGGTCAGCCGAGAGCCGGTAGTAATCCAGTCCGACCTTCTGGTCGCACAGCGCGAGGTTGTGCGGGATCAGTTTTGCAGCGACCTCTTCCGACAACGGCTCGGTGGCGATGATGTAGCTGCCCGCCGGGAGCACCTTGCCGCTGAGCTTCGGTTCAAGCTCTTCCAGGTGCGCGTTGCAGGCCAGCACCAACGTGCCGGCGCGCACCGTGCCACCGGCGCAACGGACCTGCACCGTGCTGCCGTGGATCAACTCCAGCACCGGACTCTGCTCGAAGATCTGCACGCCAAGGGACTCGGCGACCTTCGCTTCACCGAGCGCCAGGTTCAGCGGATGCAAATGCCCCGAGCCCATGTCCACCAGGCCACCGGCATACACACCGGAGTTCACCACCTGCTCACGGATCTGCTCTGGCGCGACCAGTCGGGTTTCAAAGGCATAACCGGACTCGATCAGTTCTGCCTGCTCGGTCTTGAACGCGTTGAACTGGGCCGGCGTGTTGGCCAGTTCACAGAAGCCCCAGCGCAGGTCGCAATCGATGCCGTGTTCGCGGATGCGATTGGCCACGACTTGCACCGATTCGGTCCCGGCATGTTCCAGGTATTGCACGCCATCGGCGCCGATGTGCCTGGCAAAACCGCTGACGTCATGACCGATGCCGCGAATCAACTGGCCGCCGTTGCGCCCGCTGGCGCCCCAGCCTATCCGCCGGGCCTCCAGCAGGACCACCGAGAGCCCGCGCTGGGCCAGTTCGATGGCGGTGTTGATGCCGGTGAACCCCGCGCCGACCACGCAGACATCGGCCTCAAGGTCCGAGGTCAGCGCGGGATGCTGCCGCATGCCCCTGGCGGACGCAGCGTACCAGGAGAGGGTGTGTTCCTTGGTGTACTGATTCATTTGTTGGACTTCACTTTGCTCCACGAGCGGGTCATCAGGCGCATGATCGACTGCGGCGGCGTGGTGGAGATGTAGAGTTTGTCGAGGACTTCCTGGGACGGATAAACCTCGGGATTGCCGACCAGCTCAGGGTCCATGTACTGCTTGGCTGCCGGGTTCGGGTTGGCGTACCCGACCGAAGTGCTGACCTTGGCAATCACTTGCGGGTCCAGCAGGTAGTTGATGAAGGCGTAGGCTTCTTTCGGATTGCTGGCGTCGGCGGGGGTGGCCAGCAAGTCGAACCACAGGTTGGCGCCTTCCTTGGGAATGGCGTAGGCGATGTTCACGCCGTTCTTGGCTTCCCTGGCGCGGTTGGCGGCCTGGAACACGTCACCCGAGTAACCGAACGCCACGCAGATGTCGCCGTTGGCCAGGTCCGATACGTACTTGGAGGAGTGGAAGTAGGTGATGTAGGGACGGATCTGCAGCAGCTTGGCTTCGGCCTTTTTGAAGTCCTCGGGGTTTTCGCTGCGCGGGTCCATGCCCATGTAGTTGAGCATCGCGGGAAACACTTCGTCCGCCGAGTCCATCATCGACACGCCACAGGCGCTCAGCTTCTTGATGTTTTCCGGCTCGAACAGCACGGCCCAGGAATCGATGTGATCGATGCCCAGCACCTGCTTGACCTTGTCGACGTTATAACCGATGCCGTTGGTGCCCCACAGGTACGGCACCGAGTGCGCGTTACCCGGATCGTTTTTCTCCAGCAGCGCCAGCAGTTTCGGGTCGAGGTTCTTGAAGTTCGGCAGCTGCTCGCGATCGAGCTTGAGGAACGCGCCGGCCTTCACCTGGCGGGCGAGAAAGTGGTTGGACGGCACCACCACGTCATACCCGGTACGACCGGCAAGCAGCTTGCCTTCCAGGGTTTCGTTGGAATCGAATACGTCGTAGATCACCTTGATCCCGGTCTTGGCCTGGAAGTCGGCGAGGGTGGTTTCGCCGATGTAGTCGGTCCAGTTGTAGACGCTGACCTGGGGTTGGGCCTGGGCAACGGCGCTGAACAGGACCGCCAGCGCGACCGGGACCACGGATTTCAAAAGACGCATATCGATACCTCTTGGAATTATTGGATGCTTCAGGTGGTTTTTTAGTGTTCTGGCGGCCGCCATCGCGAGCAGGCTCGCTCCCACATTTGAAATGCATTCCCCTGTAGGAGCGAGCCTGCTCGCGATGAGGTCGTCACGGACAACGAAGATCTCAGACGCTGAGCATCAGGAACTCACGCTCCCACGAACTGATCACCCGTTTGAAGTTCTCGTGCTCGGCGCGTTTGACCGCGACATAGCCCCGTACGAACTTGCTGCCCAGGTAGCGGCTGATGGTGTCGCATTCTTCCATCTGGGTCAGGGCGTCCTCGATGGTGATCGGCAGGCGCAGGTTGCGACGCTCATAGGCGCGGCCCTGTACCGCGGCGCTCGGTTCGATGCGCTCGACCATGCCCAGGTAACCGCACAGCAAGCTGGCGGCGATGGCCAGGTACGGGTTGGCGTCAGCGCCCGGCAGACGGTTCTCGACGCGCATGGCATCCGGGCTTGAGGTCGGCACGCGCAGGCCGACGGTGCGGTTTTCTTCGCCCCATTCGACGTTCACCGGTGCCGAGGTGTCCGGCAGGAAGCGGCGGAACGAGTTGACGTTCGGCGCGAACATCGGCAGCACTTTCGGGATGTACTTCTGCAAGCCACCGATGTGATGCAGGAACAGCTCGCTCATGTTGCCATCGGCATCGGCAAAGATCGGCTGGCCGGTGGCAATGTCCACCACACTCTGGTGAAGGTGCATGGCGCTGCCAGGTTCATCGCCGACCGGCTTGGCCATGAAGGTTGCCGCCACGTTGTGCTTGAGCGCGGCTTCACGCATGGTGCGTTTGAATACGGTGATCTGGTCGGCCAGGTCCAGTGCGTTGCCATGACGGAAGTTGATTTCCATCTGCGCCGGGCCGTCTTCATGGATCAGCGTGTCGAGGTCCAGGCCCTGCAATTCACACCAGTCATAGACGTCTTCGAACAGCGGATCGAATTCGTTGGCCGCGTCGATGGAGAACGACTGGCGACCGCTTTCGGCGCGGCCCGAACGGCCCATCGGCGCCTTGAGCGGCAAGTCCGGGTCTTCGCAGCGCTGGGTCAGGTAGAACTCCATTTCCGGCGCGACAATCGGCCGCCAGCCCTTGTCGGTGTACAACTGCAGGACTTTCTTCAGCACGTTGCGCGGCGACAGTTCGATCGGGTTGCCGAACTTGTCGAAGGTGTCGTGGATCACGATGGCGGTCGGCTCGATGGCCCATGGCACCACGTAAACGGCGTCGGCGTCCGGCTTGCAGACCATGTCGATATCGGCCGGGTCGAGCAGGTCGTAGTAGATGTCGTCGTCGACAAAGTCCCCGGTTACCGTTTGCAACAGCACACTTTCCGGCAGGCGCATGCCTCGCTCATGCAGGAACTTGTTGGTGGGTGCGATTTTGCCGCGTGCAATGCCGGTCAGATCGCTGACGACGCACTCGACTTCGGTAATCTTGTGATCTTTCAGCCAAGTGAACAGCTGATCGAAAGGGACATTCATAAAGACCTCGTTATTGGTTTTATTAACGCCAGGGGAGGCCGGTTTCATCCGCCGGACACTTCCCCTGTAGCGCGTTGACGTCTATCTTGGGCGAGCCTTGCGGTTCCATCTATCCACTTTAAGCAGCACAAAGCGCACCAAAAGAGTGCGTAAGGTCGCCCCATGACAGGTTGCAATTCCCTCCAGGTCCAAGCGTTCAACACCGCCGATGTCGCCGAGCAAATCCGCGCCACACCGGGCTGGGTCCAGCATTACCAACAGATGTCGCCGGGGCATTTCGCGGGTAGGGTGCGCTATCTGGATCTGCAGGGCGTGGAGATTTACGAAGAGTCGATGAACACCCGGGTCGAGCAGAATTTCAGCGCACCCCAGGGTTCGTTGTCGTTCTGTTTCGATCGCGGCGACAACGCGCTGTACGTGTTGAATGGTGAAAGCCGCAACATCTGGATCACCCCGGAGAACTACCAGGAAATCGCCGTGGTGTTCGGGCCGGAGTTCGTAAAGCGCCACAGCCTGGACATCGCTCGGCTCGAAGGGTTGTTCCTGGCGCCGCTCAACTCCCGGCAGAATGCGTTGTTCTGCCGTTGGCTCAGCGGGACGTTGACGCGGTTGTCGCAGACCTTCGATCCACCGAGCCGCGAAGCGCTGACCCAGCAACTGCTGGAAGATTGTCTATTCATTCTCGATAACGCCTGCGTCGGTCTCGACCAGGGCGCCTTGCAGCGTCGGGCCGGGGAGCGGGCGATCATGAAGCGGGTCGGGGAATGGGCGGCGGACACCCCGGAAGAACACCTCAACCTGCTGGAGTTGTCCCAGGTTGCCGGGGTTTCACTGCGCCAGTTGCAGCATGCGTTCAAGACTTACACCGGCATGGCGCCGACCCAATGGCTGCGCCTGCGCCGACTCAACAGCGCCCGCCGCGAATTGCTCAGCCGCACGCCGACGCAAGCCACCGTGGCCGAGGTGGCCATGCACTGGTCGTTCTGGCATCTGGGGCGGTTTTCCAGCAGCTACCGCGCGTTGTTCAACGAGCTGCCGAGTGACACCCTCAAGCGTGCGAGTACCACTCAGGCAAGCGGTCGCAGCCGACGTTAGAACGTCGGTGGTGTAATCACCCAGATCACCACCGCATCGACATCGCCGGGATTGCCGTAGCGGTGCGGTTCCTGGCTGGAAAAGCTGAAGCTGTCGCCTTCGTTGAGCTGGAAATGGCGTTCGCCGACCCACAACTCGAAACTCCCCGAGAGCAAGTAACCGGCTTCTTCACCGTCGTGGCTGTAGCTTTGCTGGCTGTAGGTGCCGGGCGGGAAACGCGAGTGGAGCATTTCCAGTTGGCGGTTGGCTTGCGGGGTCAGCAACTGATCGACGATGCCGTCTTCGTAATGCACGTTCAGGCGGCTGTTCTTGCGCACCACCACACCATCGTCTTCGGGCGCGGTGACCGCTTCACTGGCGAAGAACCACTGGATAGTGACGCCCAGACTGCGGGCAATGTTGAACAGCGCCGGGATCGACGGGTAGGCAAGGTTGCGCTCCAGCTGGCTGATGTAGCCGGCGGTGAGTTCGCTCTGTTGCGCCAGTTCCGCCAGGGTCATGCCCCGGCGCTTGCGCAGGCCGCGAATGCGCGTGCCGAGGAAATGCGGCTCGGCGCTGCCGGTTGCGGGCTGTGATTTGCTGTTGTTGCTCATGGAAAATTCCGAACCGGGAGGAGGATCGCATCCCCTGTAGGAGTGAGCCTGCTAGCGATGCGGTGGGTCAGCCAACATTGATGTTGAATGTACTGACGCTATCGCGAGCAGGCTCACTCCTACAGGGGCGGTGTGAGCCGTTAAAGCCCCGGAGTATAAACAGCCTTAAAGCTCCCACGCGACTTTCAGTCCTTCATAGATCGCTTCTTCGGCGGTGCGCGGCGCCAGGCAGTCGCCGATGCGGCGGAACTCCACCAGCCCTTGCAGTTCAGCACCCAGGGTATCGACCGGTTGATGGCCCTGGCACAGCACCAGGGTGTCGATGTTCTCCATCAGCATCGGCTCACCGCTGGCGGTGTGTTGCAGGTACACCGTGTTGTCGTCGCAGCCATACAACCGCGCGTACGGCGTGATCGGTACCCCGAGTTTATGCAGCTCCCCGGCCAGTTGATCGCGCACGTACAGCGGCAAGTTTTCCCCGCAATGGGTGCCGTTGACCGCCAGTTGCACCTGGTGCCCGGCGCGAACCAGACGTTCGGCGATGCCGGGGCCGATCCAGTCGCAACGCCAGTCGACCACCACCACTGAACGGCCGATCTGGACTTCATCGCGCAACACCTGCCAGGCGTCCACCACCTGCAATTCACCGCCACGCTCGAAGGGCGGCCAGTAGGGCTCGGCACCGGTAGCGACGATCACCATGTCCGGTTTTTCCTGCTCCACCAGTGCCCGGTCGACTCGGGTATTGCGCACCACGCGCACACCGGCCAGTTGCATTTCCCGTTGCAGGTTGGTGCTCGCACCGCCGAATTCGCTGCGTCGTGGCAACAGTTGCGCGAGCAACACCTGACCACCCAATTGCGAACTGGCTTCGTACAGCGTCACCTCATGGCCACGCTGGGCCGCGACGGTGGCGGCTTTCATCCCGGCCGGACCGCCGCCGGCAATCATGATGCGTTTGCGCTGTGGCGCTTGTCGGCGTTCGCCGAAGATCAGTTCGCGCCCGGTTTCCGGGTGCTGGATGCAGGAAATCGGCAAGCCCTTGTGGAAGTGGCCGATGCACGCCTGGTTGCAGGCAATGCACGCCCGCACGTCTTCGACGCGGCCGGTGTCGGTCTTGTTGGGCATTTGTGGATCACAAATCAGCGCCCGGGTCATGCCGCACACATCGGCCTGGCCGCGAGCCAGAATCAGCTCGGCTTCCTGGGGCTGGTTGATGCGCCCGGTGACGAACAGCGGAATGTTCAAATTCGCCTTGAACGTCCCGGCTTCTCTGGTCAGGTACGCCGCTTCGATCGCCATGGGTGGCACGATGTGCACCGCGCCGCCAAGGGATGCCGAAGTGCCGGCGACGATATGCACGTAATCAAGCTGCGTTTGCAGTGACTGCACGGCGGCCAGGGATTCGTCTTCGGTCAGTCCTTCCGGGTCGCGCTCGTCGGCGGAAATGCGCAGGCCGACGATGAACTGCTCGTCGGTCGCCGCACGCACCGCGGCGATCACTTCACGGAGAAAACGCAATCGCTGTTCCAGCTCACCGTTGTAACCATCGGTACGCCGGTTGACCCGCGGATTGATGAACTGCGCCGGCAGGTAACCGTGGCTGGCCACGACTTCGACGCCATCGATGCCTGCCTGATGCAGGCGCCGGGCGGCAGCGGCGTAACCGGCGACGATCTCATCGATCATGGCCTGGTCCAGCGCGCGGGGCATCACCCGGAAGCGTTCGTTGGGCACCGACGAGGCGGAGTAGGCCACCGCCAGCAGGCCATCGCTGGACTCCATGATCTCCCGGCCCGGATGGAACACCTGGGACAACACCAGGGTGCCGTGGGCATGGCAGGTTTGCGCCAGTTTGCGGTAGCCCTCGATGCACGCATCGTCGGTGGCCATCAGCACGTGGGAGGTGTAGCGCGCACTGTCATGCACCCCGGCCACCTGCAGCACGATCAGCCCGGCACCGCCTTCGGCACGCGCCCGGTGATAGGCGATCAATTGCTCGTTGACCAGGTTGTCGGTGGGCATCGAGGTGTCATGCCCGCTGGACATGATGCGGTTCTTCAGGCGCTTGCCACGGATCTCCAGGGGTTCGAACAGGTGCGCGAAGGCGGGTGTCGAGGTCGGCATGGGGCGGGTACTCCTGGCAGGCTGACCTTTGTAGGAGCGAGCCTGCTCGCGATGGACTTGAGGGCGATGCGTTCATCCAGACAACACGCGTCATCGTTAACGTCCATCGCGAGCAGGCTCGCTCCTACAGAGGAATCAGGTTTTCGGTTGTTATTATTGGCCTATAGAAATTTACCTTAAGTAAAAAATCAACTTGTTTTTTTACTGTGCCTTGCAGTAGTTTCGTCTCGAGCCCGCTCCCGGGCCGAACCTCACAACAATAAAAAAGGGCTGCGCGGGCCTTGGGTCCTGTGGCACCTGCAAGAGGAACCACTGATGAAATCGCACACGCTCAAGCACGGTTTTTATCCCTTGGTGTTGTCCGTGGCCATGGGCCTGGGCAGCGCTCAGGCAGCATCGGACATGGTGGTGGTCGGATACGGCGGAGCCGGACAAAAAGCCCAGGACGTGGCGTTCTTTCAACCCTTTGCCGCCGTGGATCAAAGCAAGGTGATCCAGAGTGAATACAACGGCGAGATGGCGAAAATCAAAGTGATGGTCGACACCGGCAACGTCGACTGGGACGTGGTGCAGATCGAAGGCCCGGACCTGATGCGCGGCTGCGAGGAAGGCATGTATGAGCGCCTGGACTGGACCCGTCTGGGCCACGCCGACCAGTTGATCCCCGAAGCGGCACAGGAATGCGGTTCCGCCGCGCTGGTGTGGAGCGTGGCGATTGCCTACGACACCGAAAAACTGGCCCAGGCTCCGACCTCGTGGGCCGACTTCTGGGACGTGAAGAAAACCCCCGGCAAGCGTGGGCTGCGTAAACGTGCGGTGTACAACCTGGAATTCGCCTTGCTGGCCGACGGGGTGAAAACCGAAGACGTCTACAAGGTGCTCGGCACCCCGCAGGGCGTGGACCGGGCATTCGCCAAACTCACTGAACTCAAGCCTTACATCCAGTGGTGGGAGGCGGGGGCGCAACCGCCGCAATGGCTGACCGCCGGCGATGTGGTGATGACCTCGACCTACAGTGGACGCATCGCCGACGCCGCGCAAAAAGGCAGCCACCTCGGCCTGGTCTGGCCCGGCAGCCTGTACGGCATGGATTACTGGGCGATCCTCAAAGGCTCCAGACATGTGGATCAGGCCAAGCGCTTTATTGCCTTCGCCAATCAGCCGGACGCCCAGGTCAACTACGTGCAGCAGATCCCCTACGGCCCGACCAACACCCAGGCCGCCGCACGGCTGGACGACAAACTGGCGCAATGGGTGCCCACCGCGCCGCAGAACCTCAAGGGTGCGCTGTCGATGGACGTCGGTTTCTGGGTCGATCATGGCGAAGAACTCGAAGAGCGCTTCAACGCCTGGGCCAGCAAATAAACGCGGACGGCTGGACGTGTCCAAGCGTCCAGCCTTACTGTCTGCCCCAGCCGATCAGCCTGGAGAACCACAAGAATGAACAACATCGCCACCCACCGGGCACCCGAACGCAGCGCCACCGAGCAGCGCCTGCGTGAGGAACTGGCGGCCTGTTACCGTTTGATTGCGCACTTTCGCATGACCGATCTGATCTTCACCCACATCTCGGTGCGCATTCCGGGGCCGGAGCATCACTTTCTGATCAACCCTTACGGGCTGATGTTCGACGAGATCACCGCGTCCAATCTGGTAAAAATAGACCTCGATGGTCACGCCGTGGAGCCGTCGCCGTACCCGGTCAACCCGGCCGGTTTCGTGATCCACAGCGCCGTCCATGGCGCCCGCAAAGATGCGCAATGCGTGCTGCACACCCACACCAGATCCGGGTGCGCGGTGGCGGCGTTGAAGTGCGGGTTGTTGCCGGTCAATCAGATTTCCATGGAGTTCTATGGCCGCGTTGCCTACCACGACTACGAGGGCGTGGCGCTGGACCTGAGCGAGCAGCAACGGCTGGTGGCGGACCTGGGCGACAAGCCGGTACTGATGCTGCGCAACCATGGTTTGCTGACCCTCGGCGAGACGGTGAGCCAGGCATTCCTGCGCATGTATTACCTGGAAAAGGCTTGTGAAATTCAGTTGGCCGCGCAAGCCGCCGGGGAAGTGGTACTGCCTTCACACGAAATCTGCGCGCATACCGAGCGGCAGTTCAATGATCCGGGGCGTCCGTTGGAGGAGGGTGAACTGAGCGATCCCGATGCCATGCAACTGGCCTGGGCGGCGTTGTTGCGAATGCTGAATCGAGTTGCGCCGGGTTACCGCGACTGATCCAGATCCTATGTTGTATGGACTGACCTCATCGCGAGCAAGCTCGCTCCCACAGTGGTTTGGGTTGTTCGCAGATCTTGCGTACACCCACAAACCCTGTGGGAGTGGGTGTACGCAAAACCCGCGAACAACCGAGATCCTGTGGGAGCGTGGCTTGCCCGCGATGGGCGCGCCACGGTCTACCAGACTGCCAACTGACTGGAGAAATGGCCCGCTCTTGCTGTACAGTCGTTCAGCCCGCCGCTAACCCGTGTGGGCCTGAACGATTCAACCAAGGAGCGTGTCGCCGATGAATCAGGAAGCCCGTTTTTCCCGCATGGAACCGGAGTTGCGCAAAGCCAACCTGATCGAGGCGACGCTGGTGTGCCTCAAGCGTCATGGTTTCCAGGGCGCGTCGATCCGCAAGATTTCCGCTGAGGCCGGGGTCTCGGTGGGGCTGATCAGTCATCACTATTCCGGCAAGGACGAACTGGTGGCCGAGGCCTACATGGCGATCACCGGGCGAGTGATGACCCTGCTGCGCGACGCGATGGAGCAAGCCGCTCCGAATGCCCGGGAGCGCTTGTCGGCGTTTTTCCGCGGTTCGTTTTCCGCCGAATTGCTCGATCCGCAACTGATCGATGCCTGGCTGGCGTTCTGGGGCGCGGTGAAAACCGCCGAGGCCATCAACCAGGCCCACGATCATTCCTATGGCGAGTATCGCGGCATCCTGCGCAAGGTGCTGGCGGAACTGGCCCGGGAGGAGGGCTGGGAAAACTTCGACGCCGACCTCGCGGCTATCAGCCTCAGCGCCTTGCTCGACGGCTTGTGGCTGGAGTACGGGCTGAACCCGGGTACCTTCACCCCGGAGCAGGGCATCCAGATTTGCGAGGCCTGGGTCGATGGTTTGCAGGCCGGCGGACGCCAGCGCTTTTGCGTGCAGACGAGCGACTGTTGATCAGTCGTTCAGCAATCGATACTCTCTGGCGCCGATGCAGGAAAACACTCTAATAAGAAACTGGCCCCCCGGGCCTATGCCGGACACCAAGCGATGACTCCTCGGGTATTGATCGTCGATGACGATCCGCTGATTCGCGATCTGTTGCACGCCTACCTGTCCCAGGAAGGCTACGACGTCCATTGCGCCGCCACGGCGGAACTGGCGGAAACCTTCCTGGCCAGCCAGAGTGTCGACCTGGTAATGCTCGACATCCGCCTGCCGGGCAAGGACGGCCTGACCCTGACCCGTGAGCTGCGGGTGCGGTCGGAGGTCGGGATCATCCTGATCACCGGGCGCAATGACGAAATCGACCGCATCGTCGGCCTCGAATGCGGCGCCGATGACTACGTGATCAAACCCCTCAATCCAAGGGAGCTGGTGTCCCGGGCGAAAAACCTGATTCGCCGGGTACGTCATGCGCAAACGCCTGCGCCTGCCGTCGCGGTGGCCAAGCCGGTCAAGCAATTTGCCGACTGGTCACTGGACACCGACCGCCGTCGCCTGATCGATGCGTCGGGCAGCGAAACCCTGCTGACCCACGGCGAATACCAGTTGCTCAGCGTGTTCCTGCGCAACAGCGGCCACACCCTCAGCCGCGATCAGTTGATGGACCAGATCCGCAACCGCGAATGGGTGCCCAACGACCGCTCCATCGACGTGCTGGTCGGGCGCCTGCGCCGCAAGTTGCACGACGACCCGGCCGAACCGCAGTTGATCATCACCATTCACGGCGCCGGTTACCTGTTCACTGCCTGCGTGGCGGCCTGAAGCTGATGGCGCGATGGCTCTGCCTGCTGGCGATGCTGGTGGCCGGCCATGCCGTCGCGGCGGACAAGGTTCGCTATTGCGATTACCCGGTGTACCCGCCGATCTCCTGGAGCGACGGCAAGCAGGTGCGCGGCCTGGCGCCGAGCGTGGTGAAAAGCCTGTTTGGCCAGTTGGGTTACGAGGTCGAGATAGTCGTGCTGGGCAACTGGAAACGCTGCCTGCTGGACGCCGCCGAAGGCCGGGTCGATGTGGTGCTGGCCTACAGCACCGCGCAACGGGAGCAAAGCATGCTGTTCTCGACGGTGCCGGTATTGCGTGAAGAAGTGGCGCTGTTCATCAACCGCCAACACCCGGTGAAATTCGAACAACTGGACGATCTGGCCCATTACCGTGGCGGCCTGTTGTTCGGCGAGAGCTACGGTGTGGAGTTCGATCGCATGGTTGCGCACAACAACAATATCGAATGGGTGTCCGACAGCCACCAGAACTTCGGCAAGCTGATTCGCGGGCGCATCGATTTCATCACCCAGGAGCGACGCACCGGCCAGTTGTACGTGGAAAACCTGCCCGGCGGCCAGGACATCGTTGCCTTGCCCAAGGCATTGAGCGTGGACTATCTGCGGGTCGCTGTGTCGCGGCGCTCGCCCTTGGCCACTCGCATGCCCGAGATCAATGCGCAGTTGCAGCGCATGGTCGATGCCGGTGACATCGAGCGCTGGCTCAACGAGAGCGAAGTGACCTACCGCGACATGATCAACCTGCCGGCAGATGCGCAATGATTCGCGCGCGCCCCGGTGGACTGTTGCGGCGCCTGTTGCTGTTCATTCTGTTGTTCAGCCTGTGCTTCACCGTGCTGGCCAGCAGCGTGCAACTGTACATCGAGTATCGGCGGGAAATGCGCGACATCGATTCGCGCATGGAGCTGATCCGCGCCGGCTACCTGGCCAGCCTGGAACGCAGCCTCTGGGATTTGAACCAGGAGCAGTTGAACGTGCAGTTGCGCGGGCTGGTGGACTTCTCCGACGTCGCGCGGGTGCACTTGACCAGCGCCGATTTCGACCTGGTACAGGGCAATCCAACCCCGGCGGGACCGCTGCGTATCGAGCGCTTTGCCCTGGACTATCAGCCGCCGTCCGGCCCGCTACGTAACCTTGGCGAACTGGAAGTGAGCACGGATCTGGGCGCGGTGTACCAGCGTCTCTACGCCACCGGTTTGACCAGCCTGTTGTGGATGGCGGTGTTTCTCTGCGGTCTGGCCGTGGCGCTGTCAGGATTGTTTTATCGACTGGTGACCCGGCACCTGAAAGTCATGGCCGAGTTTGCCCGGCGCATCGCCGCCGGTGAATGGCAGGAACCCCTGCACCTGGACAAGCGCCGCGGCAGCGACGAAATCGACACCGTGGCCCATGCGCTGGACGACATGCGCCGGGCGATCCTGCGGGACATCGAGCGCCGGGAAACCGATCGCCTGGCCTTGCAGGACAACCGCGATGAATTGCTGAAAATGGTCGAGCGCCGTACCGCCAGCCTGATGCGCGCCAAAGACGAGGCGGAAGCGGCCAACCTCGCCAAGTCGCGGTTTCTGGCGACCATGAGCCACGAACTGCGCACGCCCCTCAATGGCATTCTCGGCATGGCCGAACTGCTGCGCGGCGCGCGTCTGGATGCCCGGGACGGCAAACGCCTGGACGCCTTGCACAAGGCCGGTGAAGGCTTGCTGACGATCCTCAATGAAGTGCTGTATTTCGCCAAGCTGGAGGAGGGCGTCAGCCATCCCGAGCCGGTGGATTTCTCGCTGCGCCAGTTACTCGATGAGGTACTGACACTGTTGGAACCGCGAGCGCTGAACAACGATACGATCCTCAGTTGCCGCATCGATCAGCGCATTGCCGAACATCATCA
Organism: Pseudomonas sp. P4_C1; assembly: GCF_056402155.1. NCBI lineage: Bacteria > Pseudomonadati > Pseudomonadota > Gammaproteobacteria > Pseudomonadales > Pseudomonadaceae > Pseudomonas > Pseudomonas sp. P4_C1. Next base: position 32,623 of record NZ_JBFUHY010000022.1, on the reverse strand, counting down.
CGGCGCCGAGCAATTCCTGCGCCAGGTGCTGAGCAACCTGCTGGCCAACGCGATCAAGTTCACCGAAGGCGGCGAGGTCAGCGTCGAGGTCGCGCTTCTCTGCGAAACCGGCGAACGGGCGGGGCAGCGGCTGCGGGTCAGTGTCACTGACGACGGCATCGGCATTGCCCCTTTGATGCAGGCGAAGATTTTCGAGCGTTTCACCCAGGCCAGCGAAGAAGTCGCCCAGCGCTTTGGTGGCACCGGGTTGGGGTTGGCGATCTGCAAACATCTGGTGGAGCAGATGGGCGGCTGCATCGGCGTGGACAGTGAAGTGGGGCGCGGCAGTTGTTTCTGGTTCGAGCTGTCCTTGCAGCCGGCCAGCGGCGTGGCTGAGGCCCCGCCGGTTCGCGCGGCGGGGCCGGCACTGAACATCCTGGTGGTCGAAGACGTGGCGCTCAACCGCGAAGTGGCCAAGGGTTTGCTGCAGCGGGACGGTCACCGGGTATGGCTGGCCGAAGAGGCAGAGCAGGCGTTGCAACACTGCGCGGCGCGGGCTTTCGACCTGCTGTTGCTGGACGTGCATCTGCCGGGCATCAGCGGAGTCGAGTTATGCCGGCAGATCCGCAACAGCGATGGGCCGAATCGCCACACCCGCATCTTCGCCCTGACCGCCAGCGTGCAGCCGGCGCTGGTGCGCGGTTATCTGGAGGCCGGCATGGACGGTGTCCTGGCCAAGCCCTTGAAGCTGGAAAACCTGCGCCAGGTGCTGGAAGGTCATGCGCCGGTCGCCGAGTCGCTGCTGAGCGACGAGGCAATGGACTGGCCGTTGTTGCAGACCCATCGCAACCTGCTCGGCGAGCAAAAGGTCCAGGGCCTGCTGTCGGTACTGCGCGACTCGATTCTGCAACACCGCGATGCGTTGAATGAAGCCATGGCCGCCGATGACTGCACAGAGATCGCGCAACTGGCGCATCGTCTGGCTGGCAGTTGCGATTCTCTGGGCTTTCGCTCACTGGCCGCGACGCTCAGGGCGCTGGAGACGTTGGCCCTGGGCAACGATGAGTCGGCGATCCGCCACATGAACCCCGCGTTGAATGAACAATTGCAGCAGGCACTGACTACCCTCAAAGGCCTGTTGCAGAGCTGACGTACAAGTTTGTTACGACTTTGTACAACTTCGATCGTTACGGTCAACGCGAACTTACATGGCTTTCCAATAATCGACGCAACCGCCGCAGCGCGGTCTTCGAAGCTTATTGGAGATAATAATAATGAATTGCCGTAAAGCTGATCCCACCCTGCGCCGTGACGTCCCGTCGCGCGCTGTACACCTCACTGACTGTTGAGGTGCCGACATGAACGAAAACACTGATCGCAGCACTGATCATAAAGGCATCCAGCTGACCCGCGCCCTCAAGAGCCGGCACATCTTCATGCTGTCTTTGGGCGGCGTCATCGGCACCGGGTTGTTCATGGGCTCCGGCGTGACCATCAATCAGGGCGGCCCGGTGGGGGCGATCCTGGCTTACCTGGTCGCGGGTTTCCTGATGTACCTGGTGATGGTCTGCCTGGGCGAACTGTCGGTGCAGATGCCGGTGTCCGGATCGTTCCAGACTCACGCCACCAAATACATCGGCCCGGCCACCGGGTTCATGATCGGCTGGGTGTACTGGATGAGTTGGGCCACCACCGTGGGCCTGGAGTTCACCGCCGCCGGCATGCTGATGACCCGCTGGTTCCCGACGGTGCCGATCTGGTACTGGTCGGCGCTGTTCGTGGTGGTGCTGTTCGGTATCAATGCCATGGCCACCCGCGCTTTCGGTGAGGCGGAATACTGGTTTTCGGGGATCAAGGTCGCGGCGATTCTCGGTTTCATCGTGGTCGGCGTGCTGGTGATCTTCGGCGTCATGCCCCTGAGCAGTGGCGCACCGGCACCGATGGCGACCAATCTGATCGGCGATACGCTGTTCCCCAACGGCCTGTCGGCGGTGTTCGCGGTGATGATGACCGTGGTCTACGCGTTCCAGGGTTGCGAGATCATGGGCGTGGCCGCAGGTGAAACCGATCAGCCGGAAAAGAGCATTCCCCGCGCCGTGCGCAACGTGGTGTTCCGCGTGCTGATTTTCTACGTGCTGGCGATTATCGTGCTGTCGGCCATCGTGCCGTGGCAGCAGGCAGGCTTGATGGAAAGTCCGTTCGTGCAGGTGTTCGACATGGTCGGCATTCCCTTTGCCGCCGACCTGATGAACTTCGTGATCCTCACCGCGATCCTGTCGGTGGGCAACTCCGGCCTGTATGCCTCGACGCGCATCCTGTGGGCGATGTCAAAAACCGGCATGGCGCCGAAAAGCCTGTCGCCATTGAGCAAGCGTGGCGTGCCGCTGCGCGCCTTGAGCATCACCCTGTGCTTCGCGCTGGTGTCGCTGATGACCAGCTTCGTCGCCGCCGACACCTTGTTCATGGTGCTGATGGCCGTGAGCGGCATGTCCGGCACCGTGACCTGGATTGTCATCGCGCTGGCGCAGTACAAGTTCCGCAAGGCGTACTTGCGTGAAGGCGGCAAACTCAGCGACCTGAAATACCGTGCGCCGTGGTTCCCGGTATTGCCGCTGATGTGCATCACGCTGTGCTGCTCGCTGTTCGTGTTCCTGGCACTGGATGAAACCCAGCGTCCGTCGCTGTATTGGGGCTTTGGCTTCATTGCGCTGTGCTATGGCGCGTACTTCCTGATCCATCGCAAGCGTCAGGGCGTGTTGGCGCCGAGCTTGCCGACTGCATAACACCTCCAGATAACCGTTTCCCCTGTAGGAGCGAGCCTGCTCGCGATAGCGGTGGATCAGTCAACAGAAATGTTGAATGTGATTCCCTCATCGCGAGCAGGCTCGCTCCTACAGTTGTTTTGTGCTGGGCGTAGGTAGTTGTTCGAAGTTGTAACAGCGCCAACAGCCGTTGCTCGCCATTCTTGAAATAATTCAATAAAACCAATGTGTTGCGAAGTTTTTTGGCTTGTTACAGCCAATTTCCAAGCCGATTGCCGCCTTACTGAACACTCGTTTAGTATGGCCTCAAGTCGCATCACCTCAGACCAATCACAATAACTCGAGGATTCCCATGACCACTCAATCGTCGCTGCTCAGCCAGGTCGAAGCAGGCGTTGCCTGGATCACCCTCAATCGCACTGCCCAGCGCAATGCGCTGGACATTCCGACGCTGAAAAACCTGCACGTCTTGCTCGACGCTTACAACGCCGATCCAGCGGTGCGTGTGGTGGTGCTCACCGGCAGCGGCCGCAGCTTCTGCGCCGGCGCCGACCTCGATGAATGGGCCGACGCCGAAGCCCGTGGCGCGCTGGAAACCTACGGCTGGACCGAAACCGCCCACGCCTTGATGACCCGCCTGCACAGCCTGGAAAAACCGACCATCGCCGCCATCAATGGCACCGCCGTCGGCGCCGGGATGGACCTGACCCTGTGCTGCGACCTGCGCATCGCCGGGCAATCGGCACGCTTCAAGGCCGGCTACACCAGCATGGCCTACTCGCCGGATGCCGGCGCCAGTTGGCACCTGCCGCGTCTGATCGGCAGCGAACAGGCCAAGCGCCTGCTGTTCCTCGATGAACTGTGGGGCGCTGACCGTGCCCTCGACGCCGGTCTGGTCGGCGATGTCTGCCCCGACGAGCAACTGCTGACCGTTACCAGCGAACTCGCTGCACGCCTGGCCAGCGGCCCGACCTTTGCCTTCGCCCAGACCAAAAAACTCATGCGTGAAGGCGCCGAACGCAGCCTGCCGGAACAACTGCAAGCCGAGCTCGCCGCCGGCCTGCTTTGCGGTCGCAGCGAAGACGGCACCGAAGCCCTGCGCGCGGCCATGGAAAAACGCCCGGCACGCTTCATCGGTCGTTGATTCCCCCTACATCTCCCAGAATACGAACAACAGGTAGCGCCATGAATTTCCAACTGACCCAAGAACAAGAAATGTTGGTGGACTCGGTACGCAGCTTCGTCGAGAAGGAACTGCTGCCCTATGAAGAGCAGGTCGACCGCGCCGACGAGGTCTCCCCGGAACTGGCGGCACAGATTCGCGGCAAGGCGATTGCTGCCGGTTTCTACGCCTTCAACATGCCCGAAGAAGTGGGTGGCGGTGGCCTCGATTACCTGTCCCAGGCGCTGATCGAGCGCGAGCTGTCCAAGGTGTCCTGGGCGCTCCACGTGTTTGTCGCGCGGCCGTCGAAAATCCTCATGGCCTGCACCGGCGACCAGATCAACGACTACCTGTTGCCGTGCATCCAGGGTGAAAAGATCGACTGCTTCGCCCTGACCGAACCGGGTGCCGGCTCCGACGCCAATGCGATCAAGACCCGTGCCGTGCGTGAAGGCGATGACTTCATTCTCAACGGCAGCAAGCACTTCATCAGCCACGCCGGCCATGCCGATTTCGCCATCGTCTTCGCCGTGACCGACACCTACGAACACAACGGCAAAAAGCGCAACGCCGTGACCTCGTTCCTGGTCGACCGCAACACCCCGGGCATGACCATCCGCCGTGGACCGAAGTGCGTGAGCAACCGTGGTTATCACACCTTCGAAATGTTCTTCGACGACTGCCGCGTACCGGCCAGCAAAGTGCTGGGCGAAGTCGGCAAGGGTTGGGAGGTGGCCAACGCCTGGCTGACCGCCGGGCGGGTGATGGTCGCGGCCAACTGCGTCGGTCAGGCCCAGCGCGCACTGGACGTGTCCTTGCAGTGGGCGGCGGACCGCAAGCAATTCGGCCAGCCGATCGGTACTTACCAGGGCGTGTCGTTCAAATTGGCCGACATGGCCACGCAAATCCGCGCCGCCGAACTGCTGACCCTGCACACCGCCTGGAAAATGGACCAGGGCACCATGACCGATGGCGAGGCCGGCATGGCCAAGCTGTTCGCCAGTGAAGTGCTCGGCCGTACCGCCGATGAAGCGGTGCAGATCTTCGGCGGCATGGGCCTGATGGACGAAGGTCCGGTGGAGCGCATCTGGCGCAACGCGCGGATCGAACGGATCTGGGAAGGCACCTCGGAAATCCAGCGCCACATCATTTCCCGCGAGCTGCTGCGGCCGCTGCTGCGCTGATCGGCCCGGAGAATTCCCATGTCCCAAACCATTCGTGACAACCTCAAACGCATGCTCGCGCCGCAACACGTGGCGTTCGTCGGCGGCCGCAGCATGGCCCGCGCCCTCAAGCGCTGTGCCGAGGGCGGCTACCAAGGGCAAATGTGGCTGGTCAATCCGCAGCACGACAGCCTTGAAGGTGTGCCGTGCGTGCGCAGCGTTGCCGAGCTGCCTTGCGGCCCGGACGCCGTGTTCATCGCCACCAACCGCGAACTGACCCTGACTTGCGTCGCCGAACTGGCCGCCATCGGCGCGGGCGGCGCGATCTGCTACGCCTCAGGCTTCGCCGAGACCGGCGCCGAAGGCCAGGTCCTGCAACAGCGACTGCTCAAGGCCGCTGGCGACATGGCCTTGCTCGGCCCCAACTGCTACGGCCTGCTCGACTACCTGCACAGCTCCGCGCTGTGGCCGGTGGCCCATGGCGGCAAAGCGGTGGAGAAGGGCGTGGCGGTGCTGACCCAGAGCGGTAACTTCGCCTACAACCTGTCCATGAGCGACCGTTCGCTGCCGGTGGCCTACATGGCCTCGGTCGGCAATCAGGCGCAACTGGGTGTCGCTGAACTGATGGACGTGTTGCTCGACGAGCCGCGTGTCACCGCCATCGGCCTGCACCTCGAAGGCCTGAAGAATGTGCCGGGTTTTGCCCGTGCCGCGCACAAGGCACTGGAGAAGGGCATCCCGATCATTGCCCTGAAAACCGGCGTGTCGCAGATCGGCGCCGAACTGGCCTTGAGTCACACCAGTTCTTTGTCGGGTTCCGATGCGCTGTACGACGCACTGTTCGACCGCCTCGGGGTTATTCGCGTCAGCGGCCCGGTGAGTTTTGTCGAAACCTTGAAAGCCGCAGCCTGCGGCAACCTGCCGGCGGGTAACCGCCTGATTGCGCTGGCCTGTTCCGGTGGCGATGCCGGGCTGATTGCCGACTACGCCGAACGCAATGACCTGGGCTTGCCGAAACTCGATCAAGGACAGGTCGGCGAACTCGCGCAAGTACTGCCGACCTACGCCAACCTGGTCAACCCGCTGGATTTCACCACGGCGATCTGGGGTGACGGCGAAGCCTTGAACCGCATGCTCGACAGCGCGCTGCGCACCGAAGCCGATGCGGCGATGCTGGTGCTCGACTACCCGTCGGAGTTCACCGGCGAGCGCAAGGAATGCGACCTGCTGCTGGAGTTGTACTGCGCGGCACTGAAACGTCACGGCAAGACCGGTTTTGTCACCTCGGCCTTCCCCGAACTACTGCCGGCCCATGCCCGCGAGCGTCTGCACGCCCAAGGCGTTGCGGCGTTGCAAGGCGTTGAAGACGGCTTGGCCGCGTGGGGGCGCATCGCCGGTTATCAGCGCAACCGCCAGGCCTTGTTGGCTTTGGGCGAATCGGCACTGGTTCCGCTGTGCCCGCACGCGCTGGAAGGTGAGGGGCGTTTGCTCAATGAATGGGACTCCAAACAGGCCTTGAGAGCCTTTGGCCTGCCAACGCCAAACGGCGTATTGAGTACCCCGGACAAGGCCCTGAAGGATGCAGAAGCATTGGGCTATCCGCTGGTACTCAAAGCGGTCAGCGCACAGCTGCCACACAAGACCGAGGCCGGTGCCGTGGCGCTGAACCTCAAGGACGGCGCGGCATTGAGCGCTGCACTGGAGCAGATGCGTACCAGCATTGCCGCTTACGCCCCGGGCGTACCCTTCGATCAACTGTTGCTGGAACCCATGGCCAAGCCGCCACTGGCTGAGCTGATCGTCGGCATCAAACGCGAAAACGATTTTTGCCTGGCCTTGGTGATTGGCGCGGGCGGCATTCTGGTGGAGTTGCTCAAGGACAGTCGCAGTCTGTTGCTGCCGACCACCGACGGTGCGATCCGCAAGGCCTTGCTCAGCCTGCGCAGTGCGCCGTTGCTGCAAGGTTTCCGTGGTCGCGAGTCTGCTGACCTGGACGCCTTGGTGAGCGCGATCCGCGCAGTGGCCGACTACGCCTGCGAGAATGCCGCACACCTGCTGGAACTGGATGTGAACCCATTGTTGGTCGGTGCCCAAGGCACGACTGCGGTCGATGCGTTGATTCGCCTCGGCCAGGAGTGAGGACATGAATATGCAAAGCAAAACATTGACCGGTGGCCAGGCCCTGGTGCGCCTGTTGGCCAACTACGGCGTCGATACCGTGTTCGGCATCCCCGGCGTACACACCCTGGAGCTGTATCGCGGCTTGCCCGGCAGTGGCATTCGCCACGTGCTGACCCGCCATGAGCAGGGCGCCAGTTTCATGGCCGACGGCTATGCCCGGGTCAGCGGCAAACCCGGCGTGTGCTTCGTCATCACCGGCCCCGGCGTGACCAACGCCGCCACCGGCATTGGCCAGGCCTACGCCGACTCGATTCCGATGCTGGTGATTTCCAGCGTCAACCACAGCGCCAGCCTGGGCAAGGGCTGGGGTAGCCTGCACGAGTGTCAGGATCAACGGGCAATGACCGCACCGATCACTGCGTTCTCCGCAGTGGCGCTGACCGCCGAAGACCTGCCGGAACTGATCGCCCGTGCTTATGCGGTGTTCGACAGCGAGCGGCCGCGCCCGGTGCACATCTCGGTGCCGCTGGACGTGCTGTCGGCGCCGATTGCCCGTGACTGGAGTAATGAGGTGGTGCATCGTCCGGGTCGTGGCCCGGCATCCGCCACCGCCATCGATCAAGCCGTGGCCAGACTCAACGCTGCCAAGCGACCGATGATCATCGCCGGTGGTGGTGCGCTGAATGCCGTTTCGCAGCTGCAAGATATCAGCACCCGACTCGCTGCGCCGCTGTTTACCAGCGTCGCCGGAAAGGGCTTGCTGCCTCCGGATGCGCCGCTCAATGCCGGTTCATCCCTGTGCGTGGAGCCGGGCTGGAACCTGATCGCCGAGGCCGACGTAGTGCTGGCGGTCGGCACCGAAATGGCCGACACCGACTACTGGCGTGAGCGCCTGCCACTCAACGCCGAGCTGCTGCGAGTGGACATCGACCCGCGCAAGTTCAACGACTTTTATCCGTGCGCGGTTGCCTTGCACGGCGATGCACAACAAACCCTCAGTGGATTGCTTGAGCGTCTGCCGTCTGATGTGCGCGATGCCAGCGCAGCGATTGCCTCGGTCGCCGCCCTGCGTGAAGCGGTCAAGGCCAGCCATGGTCCGTTGCAGTCGATCCATCAAGCGATTCTTGACCGCATTGCTGCAGAGCTGCCGGACAACGCGTTCATCAGCACCGACATGACCCAACTGGCCTACACCGGCAACTACGCTTTCGACAGCCTGGCGATCCGCAGTTGGCTGCACCCGACCGGCTACGGCACCCTGGGTTATGGCCTGCCGGCAGGCATCGGCGCCAAGTTCGGTGCACCGCAACGGCCGGGCCTGGTGCTGGTGGGCGACGGTGGTTTCCTCTACACCGCCCAGGAGCTGGCCACGGCTGTTGAAGAACTGGACAGCCCGCTGGTGGTGCTGCTGTGGAACAACGACGCCCTGGGGCAAATCCGCGACGACATGCTCGGCCTGGATATCGAACCCATCGGCGTGTTGCCACGCAACCCGGATTTCGCCGCCCTCGCTCGTGCCTTCGGCTGCACCGTGACTCAGCCGCAAAGCCTGGCCGAGTTGCAGACCGACTTGCGCCAAGGCTTCAAGCGTAACGGCGTGACTTTGATCGAACTCAAGCATGCCTGTGCGCATTGATCTGTATTTCAAGGGGATGAAGCCATGCGCTTTTCCGATCTGACTCAACGTATCGCCGGTGACGGTGCCGCCGCGTGGGATATCCACTACCGCGCCCTGGCACTGCGCGAACAGGGTGAAGACATTCTGCTGTTGTCCGTGGGCGATCCGGATTTCGACACGCCACAGCCTATCGTGCAGGGCGCCATCGACAGCCTGCTGAGCGGCAACACTCACTACGCCGAGGTGCGTGGCAAGCGTGCCCTGCGTGAAGCCATTGCCAGGCGTCATCAGCAGCGCAGCGGCCAGTCCGTTTCGGCGGATCAGGTCACCGTGCTGGCCGGGGCGCAATGCGCGCTGTTCAGCGTGGCGCAATGTGTGCTCAATCCAGGTGACGAGGTGATCGTCGCCGAACCGATGTACGTCACCTACGAAGCGGTGTTCGGGGCTTGCGGCGCCGTGGTGGTGCCGGTGCCCGTGCGCTCGGAAAACGGTTTTCGCGTGCTGCCCGAAGACGTCGCCGCGCGCATCACTGCGCGCACCCGGGCGCTGGCACTGAACAGCCCGCACAATCCGTCCGGCGCGAGTCTGCCGCGCAGCACGTGGGCCGCGTTGGCTGAACTGTGCATCGCCCACGACCTGTGGCTGATTTCCGACGAGGTCTACAGCGAACTGCTGTTCGAAGGCGAGCACATCAGCCCGGCGAGCCTGCCCGGCATGGCCGAGCGCACCGCGACCCTCAACAGCCTGTCGAAATCCCACGCCATGACCGGGTGGCGCGTCGGCTGGGTGGTGGCGCCGCCATCCCTGGCCGCACACCTGGAAAACCTTGCGTTGTGCATGCTCTATGGCTCGCCGGATTTCATTCAGGACGCTGCCGTGGTGGCCCTGGAAAGCAACCTGCCGGAACTGGACGCCATGCGCGAAGCCTATCGCCAGCGTCGCGACCTGGTGTGCGACAGCCTGGTCGATTGCCCCGGCGTGCAGGCATTGAAACCCGATGGCGGGATGTTCGTGATGCTCGATATCCGCCAGACCGGGCTCAGCGCCCAGGCGTTTGCCGACCGTCTGCTGGATCGTCACGGTGTGTCGGTATTGGCTGGCGAGGCCTTTGGTCCGAGCGCGGCGGGGCATATTCGCCTCGGTCTGGTGGTCGGTGCCGAACCGCTGCGCGATGCCTGCCAACGCATTGCCCGTTGTGCTCAAGAACTGATGGAGGCTCAGCTACATGCTTAACCACAAAGCGTTGTTTATTGATGGTCGCTGGCAGAAACCTTCTGGGCAGGGCATCGCCGAGGTGATCAACCCGGCCACCGAAGAAGTGTGCGGCAGTGTTCCGCTCGGTGATGAACTTGATGTCGAAAACGCCGTGGCGGCTGCGCGCCGGGCCTTCGACTCATGGTCGCGCACACCGTCCAGCGTACGTGCCGGTTACATCCGAGCACTGGTCGATCAATTGCGTGCCCGCGCCGATGAGATGGCCGCGGTCATCACCACGGAACTGGGCATGCCGGTGCAATGGTGCCGCTCGGTACAGGTCGATGGGCCGATCACTGGCCTTGAGCAGTACGTCGAACTGGCTCATCTCATGGACGAAGTGCGCGAAGTCGGCAACTCGCTGGTGATCCGCGAGGCGGTGGGTGTCTGCGCGTTCATCAACCCGTGGAACTACCCGCTGCACCAGTTGATCGGCAAACTCGCCCCGGCCCTGGCCGCCGGTTGCACCGTGGTGGTCAAACCGAGCCAGGAAACCCCGCTGCATGCCTTCCTGCTGGCGCAGATGATCGAGGACATCGGCCTGCCGGCCGGGGTGTTCAACCTGGTCAGCGGCCCGGGCTCGAAAGTCGGCGAAGCGCTGGTCAAGCACCCGGACGTGGATATGGTGTCGTTCACCGGTTCCACCGGCGCCGGGGTACGGGTCGCGCAAGCGGCGGCACCTTCAGTCAAGCGCGTGTGCCTGGAGCTGGGCGGCAAGTCGCCGCTGCTGATCGCCGAGGATGCGGATCTGGCAGCGGCCGTGCGCTACGGCGTGCAGGACGTGATGATCAACTCCGGCCAGACCTGCACCGCGCTGACCCGCATGCTGCTGCCGGCCAGCCGCTACGCCGAGGCCGTCGAACTGGCGCTGGCCGAAACCCTGAACCTGCGCATGGGCGATCCCCTTGACCCGCAAAGCTTCCTCGGTCCGATGTGTTCGGCCGGGCAAAAACGCACCGTGCATGACTACATCAAGGTCGGCCAACAGGAAGGCGCACGGCTGCTGTGCGGCGGTGACATGCCGGGGCGCGGCTTCTATGTCAGCCCGACGCTGTTCGCCGATGTCGACAACCGCATGCGCATCGCCCAGGAAGAAATCTTCGGCCCGGTGCTGTGCCTGATTCCCTACAACGATGAGGCGCAAGCGATCCAGATCGCCAACGACTCGCCGTTCGGCCTGTCCAGCGGCGTCTGGGCCGGCAGTGCCGAGCGCGCCTTGCATTTGGGTCGCCAACTGCGTGCAGGCCAGTGCTTCCTCAATGGCGCAACGTTCAATTATCAGGCGCCGTTCGGTGGCTACAAACAGTCGGGCAACGGTCGCGAATGGGGTGAGGAGGGGCTGAACGAGTTCGTCGAAGTGAAGGCGATCCAGGTGTGACGGTTGGCGACTCGAACTGTTCATCACCCACTGCTCCACACCTTCAATCGATACGCTGGGAAAAGTCTAAGGAATCACCATGAAAGTACTGATCGTCCACGCCCACCCGGAGCCGCAATCCTTTACCGCCGCCCTGCGTGACCAGGCCGTCACCACCCTCGAAGCCCAAGGCCACGAAGTGCAGGTCAGCGACCTGTACAAAATGAACTGGAACCCGGTGGCCAGCGACGCGGACTTTTCCTCACGGGAAAACCCCGAGTACCTGGTCTATGCCCTTGAGCAACGCCTGGGCGTGAAGAGCCAGTCACTGGCGCCGGACATCCAGGCGGAACTGGACAAACTGCTGTGGGCCGACCTGCTGATCCTCAACTTCCCGATCTTCTGGTTCTCCACCCCGGCCATGCTCAAGGGCTGGATCGATCGGGTGCTGGTGTCGGGCATCTGCTATGGCGGCAAGCGTTTCTACGATCAGGGTGGATTGGCCGGGAAGAAGGCACTGGTGACCGTGACCCTTGGCGGCCGCGAACACATGTTCGGCGAAGGCGCGATTCATGGCCCGCTGGAGGACATGCTGCGGCCGATCCTGCGTGGCACCCTGGCTTACGTCGGGTTCGATGTGCTGGAACCCTTCGTGGCCTGGCATGTGCCGTACATCAGTGAAGAGGCGCGCCAGCAATTTCTGATTGATTACGGGCAGCGGCTGCAGCACCTGAATGATGACCAGCCGCTGGTGTTTCCGAAGTTGGCGCAGTTCGATGACAAGCTCTATCCACTGACCACCAATGCCTGACTGACACCACAACCCCCTGTGGGAGGGGCCCGCGATGAAGGTATCAGCTTCAACATCCATGTTGACTGAGCCTCCGCCATCGCGAACAGGCTCGCTCCTGCACAACTCCAACCGCTTGTTCGGAAGTCCTTCTCTGCGGGGCCGTTGAACTACACTTTTCAGTTGCTCCATCCGATCGGCAGGGCGACGCATGGCGTCGCTTGCCATCCGCCAGTCGCCCCAAGGCTTGCCCGTGTGGCAAGCCTGTCGGAGGTCATCATGAGAAGGTTTTCATCGCTTAGCCTGTGCCTTGCCTTGTCGGTTTTGAGTGCCCCGCTTTGGGCGCAATCGGTGGTGCCGATGAAAGGGCAAAGTTCGCAACAAACCCAGGCCGACATCAACGAATGCAACAGCATCGCCGCCAGCCAGAGTGCCTCGACGACTTCCACGCCTTCCGGCGGGAGGGTCAAGGGTGCCGCTGTGGGGGCTGCCGCCGGCGCGACGGCTGCCCAGGTGCGCGGCAATCGGCACGACGAGGCTTATGACCGCGTCGATAGTGATGTGCAACAGGAATACCGCCAGAACCGCGCCAAGGAAACCGCGGCCGCCGGCGTCGTGGTCGGCGGTTCGCGCCAGCGTCAGGAACGCCGGGCGGATGAGAAAACCACCCAGGCGAATACCGCGTCGGCCTACAGCAGTTGTTTGCAGGGCAAGGGTTATCAGGTCAACCCTTGAGCCAGGTACGGAACACACTGTGGGAGCGAGCTTGCTCGCGATGGCGCAGGATCAGTCGGCATAGATGTTTGATGTGCCGCCCTCATAGCGAGCAAGCTCGCTCCCACAGGTCCGGTCACGAGCACAATTTCCGGGGATTGAGCTCGCTGTTTCAAGGAAACAGACGGGTAAGGAAACTGCCTGTAGCTCTAATCTGACAACCGTTCATCGGTGAACTACGCTGCGATACGTACCCTCGATCTGAATTTCGTGACGTAAGGATCCGACACATGCGGAGCAGGCTGCTCGCTGTAATGTTTACTGTTTTCGGGATGTTTTGGTCGGTGCAACTGTGGGCCGAGGATGCACCGAAAGTGGTTGATGCTCCCGTTGAATTGAAAGTGGCCAACCGCAGCATCATGGTGTTTCGCGCGACCCTCCTCGGTGAAGCCCCGGCCTCGCGGGTCAAACGGGCGAAAGCGGTGATCGGTGAGGTGCTGGATGATACGGACGACCTCAATGTCACCATCGACCCGATCATGAAAAGCTACATGGTGCTGCTGGGAAGCCGGCGTGCCTTTATCGTTTCGCCCAAGGACTTCGACGAGACCGAATACGACTCGGTACAGCAGGCCGCCGAAGCCGCGGCTGACAAGCTGCGCCAGGTCGTGGCCGAAACCCGGGAAGCCCGCAGCCTGCAATTGATCCTGCGCTCCGTGGTCGCCGCGCTGCTCGCCACCGGCATTTACATTGCGCTGCTGTTCGGCATGTCGTACCTGCGGCGCAGAGTGCTGAAGACACTGCCCGAACTGATGCATCGGCACACCCAGGCCCTGAAAGTCGGACGGGTTCCTCTGGTCGACGCCAATTTCCTGTATCCGTTGGCCAGCCGCCTGCTGGCGCTGGTGCGCTGGATCGTCGTGATGCTGTTTACCTACGAATGGCTGGGCTTTGTCCTGTCACGCTTTCCCTATACCCGTCCCTGGGGCGAAAGCCTTAACAACTATCTGCTGGAGCTCGGCGGTTATCTGCTGCAGGGGATCGTCGGTGCCATACCCGGGCTGGGCGTGGCGCTGGCGATCTTCTTTATCGCCCGCGGCGCAACCGCGTTCATGCGGCGGATACTGCGGCGCATGGCTGTACCGGGAACCCTGAGCTGGTTGAACCATGAAACCCTGCAACCGACCCAACGCCTGACGTCCCTGGCGATCTGGCTGTTTGCCCTGGCCATGGCCTATCCGTACCTGCCGGGTGCCGGCACCGATGCATTCAAAGGGTTGTCGGTGTTGATCGGCCTGATGATTTCCCTGGGCGCCACCAGCGTGGTGGGCCAGGCGGCGGCGGGGTTGATCCTGACCTACACCCGAACCCTGCGTCCCGGCGAATTTGTGCGCATTGGCGACTACGAAGGCACGGTGACCGAACTGGGCATGTTCACCACCAGCATTCGCACCGGCCTGGGCGAGGTGCTGACCCTGCCCAACTCGATGATCACCGGCACCGTCACCAAGAACTACTCGCGGGTGGTACAAGGCCCCGGCTACGTGGTCGACACCGTCGTGACCATCGGCTACGACACGCCGTGGCGGCAGGTGGAGGCGATGCTGCTGGAGGCCGCAAAACGTACGCCAGGGGTACTCGAAGTACCGCCGGCCCAAGTGTTCCAGACGGCATTGTCGGACTTCTACCCGGAATACCGGCTGGTAGCCCAGGCCATTCCCAGTCAGCCCCGGCCGCGCGCCGTGCTGCTGAGCATGCTGCACGCCAACATCCAGGATGTGTTCAATGAGTACGGTGTGCAGATCATGTCGCCGCACTACCTGGGCGATCCGCAACAGGAGAAATGGGTGCCCAGGGACAAGTGGTACCCGGCCCCCGCGCAGGAATCGAAGGAATCCTGATTACACTTGAAAGGGCGTTCGCACCATGATCGAGTGTTGAGCGACCGGCAAGGCCGCTCGGTTGTAGCGGTGTTAAAAAAGCATATAGGCGGATGCGGTCGTCTGGTTCAGGTCGATCTCGCCGACCTCCAGCACTTCGTATTCAGCGCGCAGGCCGACGTTGCGAAAGACATCGACCTCCAGGCCGACACCGTAGGTCAGGTCAACCCCGGTATCGTCGTCGGTGGCATTGCCGTCGGCGTCCCAGGCGTGAGCACCGACACTGCCGAATACCCGCAGCCGATCGCCCAGGGGAAAGCCGACATGGGCGGCAGCCTGGGCCGATTTGCCTTCGAAATCGACATTCTTGTCCTTGAATTGACCCAGGTCGACGTAGGCCCCCTCGAAGGCCAGGTAGCTATTGACGCGATACCCTGCATAAACCTTGTAGCTGGTGTCGTCGTCGTCCAGTCTGGATTCGTCGGTCTGTATGCTGCTTACGCCAGCTCCAAGATATAAACCTTTGTCATCGGCGAGCGCCTGAAAAGACAGCAGCGATAGCAGTGAAGCGAAGCCAAGGTTTCGAAGTCGCATGTGTGGTGGAGTCCTTGTACAGGTTTGTCTGGTGTTAGGGTTCGGCGAGCATTTGAGTGGCCGAGAGGGGTTAATAGAAGTCATTGATTGATATTTTGGCGTCGTAAGGCGGGATGTTTGCCGGGCATTGAAAGTAGCGTCTTGCCAGTGCTTGAACAGGCAGCGCTTTGCAGAACAACCAGCCTTGCGCCAATACAACCCCCTCCGAAACCAGATGCGGCAGTTGCTCCTGAGTCTCCACACCTTCGGCCACGACCTTGAGCCTCAGCGACTTGGCCAACCGGGCAATATGGCGCCACAAGGCGTCCTTGGCCGCGATCTTGCCGTCTGCGATGAACGAGCGGTCTATTTTAAGAATGTCGAAAGGCACTGAATCCAGGAGCGAGAGGTTGCAATTGCCGGTGCCGAAGTCGTCCACGGCAATGCGGTGTCCGCACGCACGAAGCCGTCGCAATTGCAGGGCGGCAGGCTTCTGATCGAGCAGGGTCCTTTCGGTGATTTCAAAGGCCATGGCGGACACAGGCATGTTGTAGGTTGCCAGCACGCTGGCCACATAGTCTGGGAGGCTCGGGTCCTGAATATCCTGGGCGCAAAGATTGACCGTAATGTAGAAGTCCTTGCACGCCCAAAGGTAGGTGCTGTAATCCTCCGCGACTTGTCGAATCACCGAACGCGTAAGTTGGCGGATCAAGCCAGACTTCTCCGCCACCGGGATGAAAACATCCGCAGGCACCTGGGCGCCGTTGTCGTTCCAGTGGGAAAGTGATTCGGCGCCCACCAGATAGCCCGTCGTCAAATTGACGATAGGCTGGTAGTGAACACCCAGGGTGCTGGCTTTCAGGGCATTGCGAAGTCGTACGGCAGTAGAGGTGTAATGTCGTTGAATACACCTTGCGAGCAAAAGCAGTGCTGCGAACACGCACGTAAGGCCAATGAATAATTTGAATTTGAGACCTGTCAGGTAGCTCAACGGAAGAGAAATGACCGAGATCAGTTCATTTCGGTTGCCCGCAAAGGCGATGAGGACCTTGTCTGCCGAGATAACCAGTTCTTCAAGGTGGAAGGGCTTGCGCATCTTCAACGGCTGAGGCCCCGTGGAGGCAATGGGCGCTGCTCCGCCGGGGCCGATGAGGTCCAGTTGCAGGTCTTCGGGAAACTTCAAGTTGTCGAGCAGGATCTTCTTGTTTGCCCAGACGTAGGTTGACTGTTCCGACACAATGATGAAGTCGGTGTCCGCAGAAACTGCGTGACCAGAATCGACCCAATAGCTTCGCTTTCCAACGGAGAACTTGCGCTTCTCGTTATCGGCCAGTATCGACTGGAGTTCTTGTCCGTGGGAGGAACAGATCTTGCCATTGGGCAACTGAATTGCCGCTTGATCGACAAATCGCAGGTTTTTAATCAGGTCGGCCAGTTGTGAATATTGCTCGGCGGAGCATTCCTGGCCCGAACGATCGAGATCGCCGAGGGTTTCCAGTACTTTGTCGATCTGCGCATTGGGCTCCACTTGAGCAGCACGCAGATCGGCATATACGTTATTCAACTTCCGTGCAACGAATTGATCGGCCAGTCCTCCGGCACAGAGCCATGCGGCCCAGCACGTCGCAGCAATCAGGCATACAGTGACTGCGTGCCTTCCAGGTAACGCTTTATATGCGGCAATCATCGAAAAACCCCGAGGTATCAATATTTCACTTTGCACCCTGTAGTCGCGGATTAAAGGTCCTCAGTACCAGTCAATTACCCAGGCCAATAAGATGCCGCTGGCATAGACGGCAATGCACAGTGCGATTTTCTGCTTGAGTGGCAGTGTGTTTATTCGATGATGCATGCTTATCTCCTTGAGCGGGCAAATAAGCAATGGTGGGGCTCTGTGGTTAATCAAAGGAAATTATTAATCATCATTTGCAGGGCTTGGCTGAGTTGCGCCTGGCCGTTTCTGACGGAGTCTCCCCGTAAGCAATCTGATACGCCTTGGAAAACCGGCCCAGATGGTGAAAGTTCCAGAACATTGCGGTTTCTGTCACGGTGGGCCACGTTTTATTAATCAGGTCGCGGCGGGCACTGGCGAGTCTCAGGTTTCTGATGTAAGCGATTGGCGACATCCCGAACGTTTCAATAAAGCCAAAATGCAGGGTGCGCGTGGTGGTATCAAGTTGCCTTACGAGCGACTTTATAGTGAGCGTTTTTTTTGTGTTTTCATGGATGTACTGTATGGCTTCTATCGCCACCTTTCTTCTTGTCGGGACTTTGCGGCTGAAACCGCCAGCGGGTGTCAACGACTTCAATAGAGAAGCTAGCACTGCGCTTTCAATCGCTGAACCCTCTGCTGCGCTGCGTTGTGCTGAAGCAGCGTCGTTGATGTCGACACAGCAAGCGCTGATGGCTTGAACGGCAGATTGTATGAATTGAAAGTTTTCAGCCTGGAAACTGTGTTGTGTTCTGTTTGCAAGTATATCGATGACAGCGTGATGTTGACGGCACCGGTCATAGTTTTCCAGTGTTGTGGTTATGCTGAAAAGCGTTTCATTCGGCTCGCAAGTGTAATGCACCGATTCATCGCTGTGCAGTACGATGATTTCGTCAGGCCGTAGTTTGTGATTGTTTACGACGGGGCGACCAATCGGGGGCTGCGAGATGGCGAATGTAACGAATCCGGCAGGGACAGAACTGACCAGGGTGACGGATGAGTCGAACTCAAGGCGACTGCACTGCAGTTCGGGGCTGTGAAAGAGTTTATGTTGCCGAATGCGCGCCTCTTGCTCGGTTGGAATAAGGCTCATTTCCCATTTGCCTATTGTTCTATTCAGTTGGCTCGGCAAGGCAGAAGACAAATGAAAGATTTCGTCGGGCGGTGCGATACTCATGAAATTGAAGGCTCATCTGTTAAATGATTGGGGTCAAGCCTGACGGGCAGTCATGGAGAAGGTACGCGATTCGGCGTCCTTGCTGTCGGTGAGATCGCCCCATTGGCTTTGAGCGGATTGTCAGAGTCCCCGGATCAGTTCCAGTTCCGCCGAAAATGCGTACTTGCTGTCCAACGGTGAGTCGTCCATGTGTTGAACGTTGCGCGGGTCAATTTTCGAACTGAAGATCTGCAATTGGGGTTTCATCGGGTCAATGGCTGCAGCTGTAAAGGAGTAAAAATCGTCAATACGATAACCGTTTTTTACCTGATAGCTGTTTTTCACTGCACTTGGTACCTTCTTGTTGGTTTCGACACTCGTCAATTTGGCACTGTAGAGGCTCTTGTCGTCGGCCATGGCCTTGAGAGAAAGCAACAAACCAAACGACACGGTGACGAAGTTTTTCAGTAGCATCGAGGCGATTTCCTTATGAACAGTTTATTCAGGCAGAGCAGAATGTCAGCTGCATCTCTGCCGCGATCTGGCCTGAAAATAATCTCACCTCGATGGTGTCTGCCAAAGTCAATAACTCATATTTACGGGGTCGTCAGAAGAGGCCAGTCACCGCTTGCCCCTGCGAACACAACGCTCCTCAAAGTCGTATGAGCGAGTTGGCGTAGCTCATGCCGGTATCACTTTGTGGCGGGGCAGGGAGAGCAGAATCACTGTTCTGCTCGTCAGTATGATACTCATTCTCAGTTTGAATTTTCAGATGCGACAGTTTCTGGCTGTCATCCGGGCTTGTTTCAATTTCATAATATTCAATGGTCGTGTTTTCGACGGAGCGTTCGTCATGCGCGAACGAATAAAATGGCATGGCGGACAGAAAAAAGACCGACAGGAATCCGAAAGTCGTCGATTGATGAGTTCGCAGGAAATGCATGGCTTTCACTTGATTCTCCTGTATAGGGCATTGTCCCGGGCGAGAATCAAGCAGGCTCGATTCCAAGGATTATCGGCGAGGGATTTTTGGCAGGAGAGACGTTTGATTCAAATCAATAAGTATTATTTTTGTTTGGAAATTCTTTGATGTGAACCTTTGCCAAGTGGGCGTCGAGTCGCTGCGGGAGCCCGATTAATGGTTCATGCAGCGTAAACGGCCTAGTTCATGGATGTAAAAACACACGGCGTTTTTATCCTGGGTCGGGATCAACTCGTAGTTTAGAATGGCGCCTTCCTGCAACACATATTGGCGCCTGAAGAACAGGTCAGGAGTCTTTTCAATGGCAAAAAGTTCATTGTCCTGGCTGAGTTTGATATTGCTGACTTTTATCTCGACGTGTGTGTTGTTTTCTCCGATTATATTCGCCGAGATGGTCGCATTGCGGATTTTTCCATTCAGGCTTTCCAGCGTGGTCCCCGTGAGTCGACCATGCCCGATAGTGAGGTATTCTTCGGTGTTGAGTTGGTCGAGATCCTCCAGCCATTGTCGGGATTTTGTCTGGTAACTGGTGTTTTCCATGTAGTGCGAAGGTGAATAGACAAAAGAGAAAATGCACAGTGCATTGATCAAGCCTATCAGAGGCCAGTGAACGGCTTGCGGAATTCCGAACTTCATAAGGTGACTTCCAGACATTGACGAATCATCAAGGCGAGGTCTCTTTCGCTGCTGTTCAACTGCAGATTTGCAGTGCTTTGATCCTGGCGGATGCACGAAACGGAATAATTGGCTTTATACAGGTTGATCCAGACCTGGCCCTTCAGGTTTGGCGGTAGCTGTTCAGTTTGTTTGACCGACAGATCCATCAGCGCCTGAGCCTCGGCAAGATCGCTGCCCACGGCGTGTATGACCAGTCCATCCTTGTCGATACTGGAGATTTCAATTTTTGGCGCGTCGAAGTCGAACTGAAAGACAGTAAAGGCAACGACTGCCAGCGAAACGATATAAGCGATCAGCTGGGCTTTTGTAATGCGAGTGGATCTATTGGTTTTACCCGGGGGTGCAAGCAGTTCATCACTACCCGGGGGCGGTCGTTGTCCCGGGAGGGAGGCGGGTGGCTGCGCCGTTTCCTCTCGGGGTACTGGTACAGCCGCTTCTGCATCGACTACGCATTGCCGGTTGAAGCAATATCCTCGTCGAGGAACAGTCATCAGGATCTCGTGATCCCGACTGTCATTGAGAATATTGCGCAGCGAAAAAACCGTTTGATTCAAACTGCCGGAGGCAACCACGCGGTCATTCCAGGTGTAGTCGATGATTTCATCGCGGCTTTTAGTGACACCTGGCTCCATGAGCAGCAGGTCCAACAGACGCGACTCAGCTCTACCTAACGTGGAATTTTGTACATCTCCATGGGGTGTTGTAATGGAAAGCATGGCGCTATCCGGATCGAATACCGCCACGGCGCCATTTTTCAACTTGAAGGTGTAGCTCATATAAATCTTCCGTTCAGGCGGTGCTGGCCTGAGTATAGGGGCCGGATTTGGCTCGGTACATTCTGGTCTGGGAAGTGAACGAAGATGAGGGCCAGGCGGAAGGTGCACGGCGTGTCGCATTTACAATGCCGGACTGGCTCGTTTCAGAGGCGTGCCGTGCAGCAAACAGCCCGGTCTGTCAGAGGTATCAGTTCAATCATACAAGGGAAAAGCATTGCTGGATGACCCACGGTTTTTGATTTTGACACCGTGAATAATGCTTGGAATGGATTATCTGCGCTATCCGAAAACTGCAAGCTCGGGCAGGTGGGTTTACACGGAGCCAGGCCGGAATGAACTAACTTCGCTATTGCGACAGATTTCAATTGCAACCTGAACTATCAGGATACAAATCAATGATTGTGTTTTTGTGCGCTTGGCTCGTTGAAGACTATTTTTGATTCTTATTAGCTTTGAATCAGGGTCGCTACCGCTTTAAATGGATCTCGAGGAGCGTTGACACACATCGCGTTCATGGTTTGTTTGTCGCGATGTAAACGATCCTCACCTCTCGTTCTACAGCTTTGCCCCGCGTCCTTTCATGAAGGGGCCGGGGCCTTTTTTTGAGCGGACGAAGGCGGTCAGAAGCCAGGACGCGAGCAAAACGACAGGGACACCTACACAATCACTTCAGGCCATTGTCGTCGCCGATCAAGGCAAGACATCGTAACCACGTTGTTGCAGGCAGCTGCTGTAGACGGAGTTATTGGCGGTGAGGCTTTGTTCGCTCGCACTCAGATTCTGCCGACGCTCCTGGCGTTGCCTGGAGCCCCCTACGATGGCACCGGCAGCCGCGGCACTGTGTACGCGGTTCTGCCGATAGTCTTGCCTGGTATCGTCGTCGATCTGGTCATAGAGGTTTTCATGTTGGCGACCCCGAACTTCTGCCGCTGTCGCGCCGGCTACCGCGGCGGTTGCGGCGCCCTTGACCCGACCACCGGAGGGCACGGTGCTTTGCACCGGATGTTGCGCGTTGGCCTGGGATTGGCAGGCACTGGTGTCCTGCTGGATGGTCTGGGAGGTCTGGCCTTTGAGGGGTACCACCGTCGCCGCCTGGGCGCTGGTGCTCAAGAGCATCACAAGAATCGTCAAGGCACAGGTGCTCAGGAACACCATAAGGACCGCTAAGGTTTCAGCCAGTATTTTCATCATTGAGCCTCACGTCAGGCGTCGGCACGGCTAACGGTTTGTCAGAGGGAAAACGCGGCGGGGTGTCACATTGAAACCCCATGCCGGTCCGCTTGCCATGCCATCCAATGCCGGTGGACGGCAGGCATTTCCACGTTTGCGATGGGGTTTGCCTGAGCGTCAACGCTTGAGGAGGAGGGCCTGCATATCGTCTGTCATGCCTTTGAGTGCAACCTTGAAGTCATTGGCAACAATCGGCTGTTCGGCATTCTTGATGGTCTCGCCGAATACCTTGCGTACGATCTTCGCGACCGGCATACCGGTTTTTGCGTCGATCAGGTTGGCTTCGATGTACAACTCGGCAGTCTGATCCCTATGCCCGGTGGCTGCTTGTGTCGCCCCGACAATGGCCCCGATTGGAACGGCCTCATACCAGTGCATGCCTTCGTTGTTGGCGCTGACGTGAGTGATCGCCGCTTGCAGGATCAGCGACCGTGAATCGGTCGGTACCAACTGCGCATATGGGACGATCGTGTAGCGCTGGGCAAAGGCGGTCTTGACGCTATTGCTGGCCATCAATTGCAAGTCTTGCAGCGTCTTCAGGCTGACGCGCGCGGTCGGCTGCGGCGCTGGATACAGCTCCATCTGCCGGAACACCACAGTGGAGTACGCGCGAGGATCGAACCCCGGCGATACCCAGCGCAATACCTTCTGCTCACTTGGCGTAGTTTGCTCCTCCAGGCCCTGGTAATTGCCCAGGAAGCCCGAGTATTGCTCTTGCTGTGCCACTTTCGAGACACAGCCGACCTGAAATACACAGCTCAAAGCTATACCCGCAATCCATTTATTCGACATGCCCATGTGTTTGGTTCTCAAGTGATGAAAGTTGTCATTCGGGTTCCGACCTGGCTCCAGGCATTGGGCTGGGCGCCTCGTATTCGGGCACTGGTATTCGCCAGTCGGTTACGCAAAGCAGGTGCTTGCACGCCGGTCAATGCGGGCCGAATGCTGCCCGTAGCAGCGGGATAATCCGAATCAATAACTCTTAAAAACTGTTAAACGCACGACCAGGAAAGATTGCACATCGATCACAGTTGCCTACGCTAACCCTTTGCAACCCGGCTTTGGCGTCTACAGGTGAGTGAGCATGGATCGGAAAGAACGATGGATGGGCACCGCGTCGACACTCGTCGCTGTGTTGGGCTGCATCACGGTGGCTCAGGCTGACGATTCGGCAGAGTTGGCGAAGAAAGCCCTCAACCCGGTCGCGGCGATGTACAGCCTGCCGGTGCAGTACAACTGGGATCAGAAGATGGGGCCGACCGGGGAGGGTATGCACAGCGTCACCAATATCCAGCCTGTGCTGCCGTTTGCCTTGAACGAAGACTGGAACCTCATTTCCCGGACCATTCTGCCGATCATCGACCAGCACGGCCTGGCTCCCAATGGCGCGGCGGACAAGTCCGGCACAGGCGATATCACCCAGAGCTTTTTCTTCTCGCCGACCAAGCCCACGGACAGTGGCTGGATACTCGGCGGCGGCCCGGCGTTGTTGATACCGACCGGCAGTGACGAATTGCTCGGCAGCGAGCAATGGGGCCTGGGCCCGACGGCGGTGGCGTTGAAACAGTCCAATGGCTGGACCCGAGGCATTCTGGCCAACCATATCTGGGGCCTGGACGGCAGCCCGCCAGACGACAAGGAAAAGGTCAACCAGACCTTCCTGCAACCCTTCCTCTCGTACACCACTCATACGTACACGACCTACGGGGTGAACACCGAGTCGACCTACAATTGGCAATCGCGCGAATGGTCGGTACCGATCAACCTGACGGTCACCCAACTGCTGAGAATCGGCGGCCAGCCGCTGACGGTGCAGGCCGGCCCGCGCTACTGGCTCGACAGCCCGGAAGACGGCCCACAAGGCTGGGGCTTTCGCGCCGCCGTGACGTTCCTGTTTCCACGCTGATACGCCGTTTCGGACGGCCTGGAGGAGACACCGCATGGACCGATTCACCGGCGGTTGTCTGTGCGGCAAGGTGCGCCTTGTCGCATCGGGGCGCCCGTTCCGGGTTGGCGTTTGTCACTGCCTCGACTGCCGCAAGCATCACGGGGCGCTGTTTCATGCGTCCGCGATATTTCATCAGGATGCGGTGACGATCGAAGGCGAAACACGTGACTACGCCGGGCGGCATTTCTGTCCGCACTGCGGTTCGTCGGTGTTCTCGCGCAGCGCAGACGAAGTCGAGGTGAACCTCGGATCCCTGGATGCCCCTGACCAGTTGACCCCAACCTACGAGAGCTGGATCGTGCGGCGCGAGGCCTGGTTGCCGGCGTTTGCGCTCACCCGACACTACGAGCGCGATCGAGATGCCACGGGGCGTTTTGAGGACTAGCGGCTATAATCTTTGGCGCCCCATGGGCCATTTGATCGACGCTGTAACTGAGCCTGGGGGCATATCCTGATTGGCAAGCTAACGCTCAAAAAAGCACGAACTCGATCGTCTGGCGATACCGTTTAGTTTTTCTTCTTGATGAGTTTATTCATGTAGTACTTTAGGCTAAAACGATCTTTTGGCCTTGGTTTGTAGTGGGTTTTGTTTCTTTGTGCAGGATCGATCACCATGGTTCCTGCGGTGTAGTAATAAAGTGCGATAGACCTGCGGGTGATGTGTTCTGGAGTCGTCAAAGGCTCTGGGTGCCCATGATTACTGTCTTTGTCCGTATTGAAAATGACACATCGATTGTAAATCGGCAGGATTTTTTTAAGGCAGGTCTTCATGTCGACATCCCAAAGTTCCAGGTTGCCGCCGTATTCCTCTCGCCAGTCTTCAGTCAGATAAATTATGATATTCAGTCGGCGCTCAACATTAAGCTTTTTGTTGAGCCTGAAGTCCGAGTGCACCCCCAGGAAACCACCGCTTTTGGTTTCATGCAGGCCGCCACCGACAAAGTAGGGGTCGGGTATCAAACCTTCGATGCCGGTGAGCTTTTCAAGAAATTGCAACATGGGGGCCGAGTTAAAGATGTTGAAAACAGCCTTCAAATGGGGCGCGCATTCGTTGGGACTGATTTGACGTTTTCGTTGACCTTTATAGCCTCGCTCGTAGAGCATTTCGTTATTGGTTGGCTCGGTTGGGAAGTGCGAGCAGATACTTGCAATCAGGTCTTCGTGCAAGAAGTTGTCGATGACTATGTGCGGAAATGGCGTAGCCTGAGTATAGCGACTGGTCAATGACTCACCAAAGGCGCTGGCGGCGTTTTGGTCGAAATCAAGCTCCGGGGACAGGGTGATAGGTAGTGCTTGAGTGATGGGTGCCATTACCGCTCCAATAACTTAATATAAAAACTTATAGGTGACGTCAAGCAGCGTTGAGCGCACGGCTCGTTGCGTCTATTCGTAACTTAGCTTTTTTTGTCGTCCTTGTTCAGACGCTTAAGGATGTTGTTGTACATTTTGGTTCGTCTATGAGTCTTGTCATAGCCACCAGCCGCTGCGACAGTGCCGGCCTGAATGTGATCCAGATAACTGAAGATTTTACGCGGCGATAACATTTCAACGACATAGCCAAGCTCGGTCATGCGGTCCTGGAGTGTATAGCCTGGTACACGGTCATCCATCGAAAAATGCAAGTTGTGCTGTTTGATGAGTTTGCAGTTCCACAAGGTGCAGAAACTTTTCAAGTAGACTTCTTTGTACGGTTTTGGTTCTCTGGAACGCAATCCCATCGAGATTTTCAGGCGCCTGAAATGATGTTTGAATAGTCGCGAGCTAAAGCGCCAAAAAGTTCTGGTGGTGCCGCGGTTTAATTGCTCAACACAACCGACGGCAACGACGTTCGGGTTTTTTAAGCATTTATTCATCATCATCGGAAAAACATTTTTATCGAAAACAAACGTATCAGTGTGCATCAAGAATAAATAATCGGTTTCAATCCGCTCCAGCACCAGGTCAAGTGCCTTGCCATGCGCGATGTGGCCTGGTTCTGGTTCGGTTACAGAACGCTCGATTAAATTGATCCAGTCAAGCGTTCGTAAATACTCAGTGCTTTCATCGGCGGAGTAGTTGTCAACTACCCATATTGGGACGCCTTTGGTGCCCACATGCTGGTGCAATAAGTCCAGGCATATCTTGGTGATTTCCGGTGTTTTGTAATTCACTATGACGATGCTGAAAGCTTTAGAGCTTTCGGGCGGAGAATCAGGGTTGTTCATTGTTCAGGTGCTCAATGGTATTGTATTTAGTTGTAGAAGTAGTTGAATCTGCATGCAGATTCTGCTTGTTTTTCTACGCAAAATTTTCGTGGCTATAGAGCACATTTTGTTGGATCGCTTTGTTATGCATAACAACCATAGCTTACTCAGGCCTGATGGAGCGCAGTAGAGTGGACTTCATCGTATAAGGATCTGCTCTATAGGTAAATATCCGTGACTTGATTCGTTGAATCAGGAGGCTGCTCAGGCGAGCGTCTGCCCGGGAGCAACGTGCACGCACGAAGCCTGATATGGCGTAAAGCCAGTGACACAACAGCCCGCCATCCACTGAGAGGGTGGCGGGCTGTTGTTCAGCGTTTCAGTGGGGGCTATTGAATTCAGCTCACAGTTTGTAGCCAATCTGCCGCAACAGGTTCTTGCGCCACTGGATGTCTTCATCGCCTTCAATGTCATTGGCACGCAAGCCATCCACTACGCCCAGGATTGCTCGCCCTTGTTCCGTCTCGGCGAGAATCACTTCGGTTGGATTGGCTGTTGCACAAAAAATACGACATACCTCTGGAACCATTTTGATGGTGTTCAACACGTTCAGCGGATAGAAGCCATCGCCCAGGAAAATGATGAAGCTATGGCCTGCGCCGATGGCTTTCGCATTCTTCTGTGCAAGTTCAATCATTGAGGTATCGGTGCCAGACCATCGCACCAGGCACTTGCCAGAGGCTTCACAAAAGGCCACGCCAAACTGGATACCTGGCACGGCATTAACCAGCGCTTCGTGGATGTCCTCGACGGACTTGATGAAGTGAGTCTGACCCAAAATGAAATTCGTCATATCCGGTTTATCGATTTTCAACGTGATGAGTTGCATCTCAAACGCCTCCTTTCACGATGTTGCTACCAGAGTCTGTCAACAAACCAAGCATAGCTACTCATGGGTTATCGCTGCTTCCACTGAAGGAACTCGAGGAGACCCTGGCTGGGCCACGCTGGCCCTCAGCGCTCTGGCTACCTGGGTCTGGATCGCGTAGGCAGGCGTTTCAACGGCTGAGTAATCACGGGTATAGCGAGTGGCGAACTCGCTGACGCCCCATTGCTGGTACTGCTGCACGTGCTTCAGTTCGTGCGCCCACAGCGCGACATTGTTCAGTGCATCATCGGGACTGCGAAAGACGATGATGTCGACAAGGGTGACTGCATTGACATCGGGATTCTGCAGCATGGTGTTTGCGGCGTTCAATTCCGCATCGTCGCCAACCTTGTAGCGAGCCGAATCGAGCACTCCAATGTCATAGTAGGGTTCGAGCTGGGCCCGGATATTCAGCGGGACTGGCCGGATATCACCCGTTGCCAGGGTATTGCGCGATTGCACGATCCAGCTCTGTAAACCGGCGGCCGCTATCTGGTTCATGTTATCGAAGATCTCCCCAACGTCCCCTTTGGAGCCTGGAGCACAAAAACAAGCGCCCACGCAGACCTGGTACTGTCCTTGCGGGCAGGCGAAAGCAGAGGACGAAGTACCAACGCAGAAAAGCGCTATCGCCAAGCGGACAAGTTGGCGCATAAAGGCAGGTGACAATTGGTTCTCCCAGAGGCAATGGCGGTCGGCAGGCGATGATTCGGGCAGGTTGTCCTGCCACGTGTTGGACCGCACTGGGTGCCGTTCGATTCCCTGGGGTCCACATAATATTCAGGCCATTGCCCATATCGTTCTGGAGCTTGCATGAAAGTTGGCGTGATTTCCGATACCCACGGCTTGCTCCGTCCCGAAGCGCTTGCCGCCCTGGCGGGGTGCGAGCAGATCATTCATGCCGGCGACATCGGTAGCCCGGAAATTCTTCACCGACTGGCGTCTATCGCTGCGCTGCACGTCGTGCGCGGGAACAATGATCAAAACCAGGCATGGGCAGGAAATCTCCCTGATTTTCTGCGATTGGACCTCAACGGTTGGCAGACGCTGTTGGTGCATGACATTGCCGATGTTCCGGTCGATCTGGACCCAGGCATAAAGCTGGTGATCACCGGCCACTCCCACAAGCCACGCATGGAATGGCGTGAGGAGCGATTGTTTGTCAATCCTGGCAGCGCGGGGCGACGACGCTTCAAGCTGCCTGTCACGCTGGCCCTGCTCGAAGTAACGGCGACTTCGATTGAGCCTCGGTTGCTAGACCTGTTGGAGCAGCCCCCGGATTGATTGAACCCTTGACGATTTGAAACAGCAATATTCAGAAAATACAAATGAGAATATGTATTAAATGCTGGTGATACGTCATCAGAGTTCTTTCAGGAAGCCCAGTAGCAGTTCATTGACCTCTGTCGCGCGCTCTCGCTGTATCCAGTGGCCGGCATCTTCGAGGATATGACTCCCACGCAGGCCCGGCAGTGTCTGCGCGAAAGCTTCGATCTGCTGCGGAGCGCCCGGAAACTTCAGCACGGCGTCGCGGCTCCCGGCAATGAACATCGAGGGCTGGCGGATAATGCAACCGCGCCAGGGTGCCAGCAGTGCCCATGAGCGAGTCATGTTGCGGTACCAGTTCAAGCCGCCGCGAAATCCGCTGCGGGTGAATTCGCCGGTGTAGTAGGCAATATCCGCAAGGCTTAGCCAGGCTGGCAGGGTTTCTGGCTCGATCATCCCCCCCAGGAAACCCTGGCCTGGCTGCAGCCGGCCGAACACCGGCCCATCGGGCCCGTCACCCGAACCACTGAAGTAGATACGCCGGATCGACGACTCGACATCGCTTTCCAGCTCGGCCTCGGCCACACCCGGCGTCTGGAAGTACTGGATATAAAAGTCGCTGATACCCCGCGAGGCAAGCGCGCTCAGGAGCTCCACGCGACCCGGTGGCGAGAAGGGCACGCTCATGCCGATCACTGCGCGGAACAGATCGGGTCGCATCATTGCTGCGCTCCATGCCACCAGCGCGCCCCAGTCATGACCGACGATCACGGCTTGTTGTTCGCCGAGTGCGTTGACCAACTCCACCATGTCGCCTACCAGGTGGAGCGTGGTGTAGGCGTCGGGTTCGGCCGGCGCATCGGTGCCGCCATAGCCACGCATGTCGGGCGCGACCGCTCTATAGCCAGCGCTCGCCAACGCCGCAAGCTGGTTGCGCCACGAGTACCACAGCTCCGGGAAACCGTGGCATAGCAAGACCAACGGGCCGCAACCTTGCGTTGCTACCTGCATGCGGATGCCATTGATGTCGAGTATTTCGAGGTGTGGCTCGTTCATGTGCGCTTCCTGCCATTCAAGCGATGGACTCCAGCAACCGCGGCAGATTCGCCTGAGCCTTCTGCCGGCTGACAGAGAGCCGATACAGTTGTGCCATTTTCTCGGTGTCGGTTTCTTGCAGGCCCCTGAGCACCGCCGTCAGAAAGAATAAGCGCGACTGCCTGATCCAGCGCGACAGGCCTTCATGCTCTGCCCAGCGTAGTTGGTTACCCAGGTACACCGCCCACATTCTGATCCAGTCCGTGGGGACGTGAGGCGGGGGCACCATCGTGCAAAGCGCGTTCATTTGCGCTTGATCGGTCAGGTGGCTTTCCACATAAGCGATCAGGGCCGCGCTGAACACGGGTTGGCAACTGCTGACCATCAACAGGTTGATCCTGGCGCCGTCGAACACCTTCATTTCAGGCAGTGACGGGATGGCACTGGCGCTGCAATCAATGTGCAGAGTATCCGGGCTCGTGGCGATGCTGCCCCGGTCGAGCACGATGCGCGCTGGCTCGATAGCTCGCACCCTGCCCAGGCGCACAATGTTGCCGATGCGTCGAAGCTCGCGTAATTCCGCTTGTGTGACGGTGGCGCAGCGGTAAGCAGTGGGTTCGACGGACTTATCCAGGCGCAGGAGCTGGCCAGCCGCCTCAAGTCTTGCGAACAGGTCCGGGATCGAGCCTGCGGCTGCGATGGCCTCGAATTGTGCCATGAGGCCGCCGACTGTTCGTTCGAAGCTGTCGGGGCCGGGTTGCAGGTTGGCCCGGTCGATCAACCACGGATCGTTCGGCATGATCCAGCAGATTTTTGCGGGCGCAACACCGTTTTGCAGACACCACAGGCACGCGTCGATCCCGGTCTTGCCCGACCCCACCACTACGTAGCCAGAGTGGGGGTGCCGGATCTTCGGCAGGTCGTTCAGTGGCACGCATTGTACGCCGGCCTCCACCCTGTACCTGGGCGGGTGGGTCGAGGGAACTGCCGTCTGGGCATGGGTGGCGTCTACCACCTTTTTGTGCACCCGGACCTGATGGTTTACGCCGCTGACCTGCGAGGTAAACCGGTGGTCGTCAATGCGGTCGCCGGTGTAGTTGCACATGGGGAAGTAACGGACTTGACCTGACGGCAGAAACTGCTGATTCATCACCTGGTCGAAGTAGCTCACCACCTCGGCGCCGGAGGCCAGCTCATACAAGCCCTCGTTGAGTGCCGCCTGGTCTTTCGTTCCGCTGCCCAGTTCCCGTGAGTTGACGCCATAGAAGGCCGAGGGCTGGTGCAATCGTACGAACGGGTAGGCGTCATTCCAGTGCCCGCCAGGTCGGTCGTGTCGATCCACCATTATCATGCGTGCATTCGTTTCCTTGAGTAGCGTATCGACGAAAGCCATGGCCGTCGCGCCAGCACCGATGATCAGGTAGTCGGTTTCGATCAGGTTTGCGTCCATATGCTTTCGCCTTTCTGAAGGTTCCCCCCTCAACTTCAGAAGATTAGCCACCTGTACCGAGCCCAATAGAACGAATGCTCCTCACACAAATAACCGATGGAATTAATGGTTGGAGTGTGGGTTGCGACTCTCCAGTCGATGCAATACCTGACGTTCTGGCGTATGCACGTAGTGGCTCGACACTCGCGCATTCAAACGCCAGTTCGGTACCTCCCAAGGCGCCTGGTGCAGACAATCAGCAAGCAAAAGTCCGGTGCCGGGAATCACCCGGCCGTTACTCAATAAGCTGATCGATCAACACCGCGTTGGTATAGATCAAGCTGCCGTCGCTCGCACGGTGCCCGACCAGATGAAACTGACCGCGTTCGTCGTGCAGATAGACTCGCATTTGACAGTCGGACAAGGGGGCGTATCCCTCCGGCATGATCAACTCCATCGAGTCCATATCGACATCGACCATGGACTCACGCTCGTGGGAATTCTGCAAGCGCTCTTCGGCCTCCTCCAGACGGACATGCAGAGGGCCGTCGACGTAAAAATGGATCTCACCGATCGGGATGGACTTCTGGTCGGGGCTGGGCTTGCACCAGCCTTCGATCGTCAGGGCACTCATGACGAAACCTCCCATGTGGTTTGCTGAACGCTGTAGCTATCGTCTCTGCTCAAGGTCATCACTTACGTTTGATGACTACACAAGGGCAGGGTTCATCCTTTGGGGCCGCTTGCGGTCGCACTCTGCCGTTCGTCATCAGAAATCAAGTATAGCTGGCAACCGGAACTTCCTTGTCAGCCTCACGGTACAAGCCGATGGCTCTATACTTCTCACTGACTTTACCCGCCCGGCTGGGTGGTATTTGTCTGCCCTGCCTGGACGTAAGTGGCGATGCTGTTGCATAACCAATGAACAACAGGAATAGGATGAAGAGGAAATGGCAATAGCAATTGTCCTGATACTAATCGTTATTGCATCAGTGCTATTCAACATACTAGCGCCCTGGCAGGCGACACCGGCAGCTTCCAACTGGGGCTCTATAGACACCACCCTGTTCATCACCCTGGTCATTAGCGGAATATTTTTCATTGCCATCACGGTATTCATGGCGATAGCGGTGATGCGCTTTCGTCACAAGAAGGGGTCTCGGGCGGCCTATCAGCCAGAAAATAAAAAGCTGGAGTTATGGTTGATTATCGTTACCTCGCTAGGGATTGCCGGGATGTTGGCGCCTGGTCTGGTTGTTTATAACGATTTCATCCGGGTGCCGAACAATGCTTACGAACTTGAAGTGGTCGCCCAGCAGTGGCAGTGGGCCTTTCGTTTTCCCGGCCAGGACGGGAAGTTGGGCAAGTCGGATATCAAGTTTGTTGATTCCGCCAATCCCCTCGGCGTTGATCCCAAGGATCCTGCAGGGCAGGACGATGTGCTGGTAATGAATAATGAAGTTCGCCTTCCGCTCGATCGGCCGGTGAAAGTCTTGCTGCGCGCTAAAGATGTCCTGCACGATTTCTATGTACCGCAAATTCGCAGCAAGATGGATATGGTGCCTGGGATGGTGTCGTACTTTTGGTTTACGCCGACTAAAACCGGAAAATACGAAGTCCTTTGCGCTGAATATTGTGGCGTAGGTCATTACAACATGCGTGGCCATATGATCGTGGAGGAACAGGCCGTCTTCGATCAATGGCTAAAAGGCCAACCGACTTTTGCGCAGACATTGACGACGGCGGCCAGGCCCAGTCGGGACAGCGTGCTGGAAAAAGGCCGCCAGTTGGTCGAACAACATGGCTGCAAGGCCTGTCATAGCCAGGATGGCAGTGCCAGTCTCGGCCCGGGATGGAAGGATTTGTACGGCCGCACTGAACAGCTTGCCGATGGCTCCCGTGTGCAGGTCGACGAGGCCTACCTGAAA